>NZ_QUGH01000006.1:0-209944 GCF_003478985.1 Ruminococcus sp. AF20-12LB
AGAAATCCCTTTACTTATCAGTACTAGCACATGGTGGAAGTTACTTTTTCATTCAACCAAGATTTTGTGAACCTTGATTTTACGGGCTTCACAGGGATTTTTCACTTGCTTTCGCACTCGATTTTCTTGATTTGACCACATTTTTACGACAAATCTTTTGGAAAATATATTCGTCTGATTTTCTTACCACATTTTACGACAACAATCTATGGTTTATACCACAGCAGGTACGGTTTCCGGCAGGTTCATTTTAGACATTTCATTCTCCACATGAGACTTTTCTGCAATATGATTGTAGACATTCATTGTAATCTGTGCATCTGAATGGCCCATCACATACTGCATAACTTTGGGATTGACATTGTTCTCACCCAGTCTGGTACATCCCGTATGCCGAAGGGTATGCGATGAAATAGGAGGCATCAGCTCCGGCTCTCGCTTCTCTTCTTCTGCCAGTTTGCTTTCTTTCTTATTATAGGCATTAACAATATTTTTCAGAAAGCTGTTCACTCCCGCCGGCATGATCGGACGCCCATGTTTTGTATTGAAGATGAATCCACTACGTCCACCGATCTCAACATTACTCTGCAAACCAAGCATCAGATTCAGTTCTCTCTGCTTACGGAACGCATCATATACCATCTGTGTCATAGGAATATCTCTGATTCCTGCATCCGTTTTGGTTTCTGAATCATGGAAACAATATCCTTCATCACCTTCATAATACACAAGCTGTCCACCTACATGAATCTCCCGGTTCTTCATATCCACATCTGACCAGGTTAAGCCGATAGTCTCACTCACTCTCAGGCAAGCCCCAAACATAACCTGCATCATCGGAAGATGAAGCTTATACACATTACTCTGTTCAACAAACTCCAGAAGTTTTTCCTGCTGTTCCAGTGTCAGTGCTTCTTTCTCTTTTGCCGGAGCCCCATAATCTCCAAGTGTTCCAGTTACCGGATTCTTACGGATAATCCCGTCTTCCACTGCCAGTTCAAAACTGGGATTCAATAAGCCATAAAGACCTTTGATCGTACTGTGTGCAAGTCCTTCATCTGACAATGCTGAAAAGAATGTCCTTACATGAGATGTCTTAAAATCCAAAACACGAATATTTCCCAAAGTATTTCGTATACGGTAGTCCCACATACGGATATAATTCTTTTTCGTTCTTTCCTTGATATTCTTTGTTGCCACGTATCGCTCAAACAACGTATTTACAGTCAGCTTCTTGACTGATGCATCTGTAATAAGCAGATCATCCATATCCTTATTGATTTTCTTTTCCATTTCTCGCAGACTCGCCAGATCAGCTGCATAAACCGAATTACGCTTTCCGGTAATTTCATCCTTGTAGCGATACTCATAACGTCCATCCGGACGCTGGTATTCACCTGTTTTTAAATTTCTGCCTTTATTATCTTTTCTTGCCATATCAATCATTCCTTTCACTTCATTTTTCGTTATTCGGAATGATTTTTGTCCTGTCGGTATCAGTTATTTACTGCCTGATATCTGCTCACAGATTAACATAATATTTTATGATTTCCAAGGGTAAATTCCTGCAAAATGCTAATTTTTATTTGCCTGTTTCTCAGGAATATTTTACCCTTTTCACTTTTCATTCCGAAGGAAAGTTGTTGTATTTTATCCTTTTATCTTTCATTACACTGCCATTGCATCAAGATATTTTTTTATCTTATCCACGTTATAGAGAACACGTCTTCCAACAATCACTCTTGCTTCTGCATGGTCTGCAATTTTCTTTGCAGTTACTTCTCCGCAGGATAACATTGCCATTAATCCTTCAATATCTACCGTCAGACGATTCTCAGACTTATACTCTGTTGTTTTTCTCATGATGCACATACCTCCTTTCCTCCGTATTCTTCTGCATCACCTCCCAGACAGCGGTTATGCCCGTTGTCAGTACATATACTTTTTGTTTGGACTTCTTACGATGATTTTCCATTCTGTTCGGCGTGTTGGCTTCCATTTGTATATGGCGGTGTCAACGTTACAATTGACCTCTATCAGAAATCTTTCTGAATACTGGCAGCTTCTTCTCAAGCATACCAGCCGTTGCCGGAGTATCTTCGGTTTCCACATACTACTCTCTGATACAGCGGTGGAATCCTGTGTTACCTTTAAGCCCCGAAAGGCACCCATACAGCTCATTTAATTTTCAAGGTTCAACAATCAAAAGTTTTTGTAGGTATACATTTTTGTGCCTATTTCGATTTAATGCCATTATATCCCCAGTTACTGCTAATGTCAATAGCACTTCATGCGTTTTAGGTTCTTTTTTGTACTCTTTTTTATTGATTTTCTGCTATCTTGTGTTATAATATGGACAAATAGTTATTCATTTCTTGATTTTACTATCTTCTATGGATGTTTATCAGGACTAATGCAGAGGTGACTTTATGAATTTTAATCTGAAACTAAAAAAAATCCGGACATTCCGGAAAATGACACAAAAAGAACTGTCAGAGAAGATCGGACTGACCGATCAGCATAGAATTGTACAATATGAAAAAGGCGTTCGTGTTCCAAAAAAAGATCTGGTTGATAAAATGGCTAATGCTCTGGATGTCAATCCTTATACCCTCTATGATACCGCTGGACGTGACGCTTCCGAAATGATGGAACTGCTTTTCTGGCTGGATGAATTTAATCCATCTGCCCTGCATCTGTTTCTTCCTCGGAAATTTCCTGGTGAAAAATGCAATGAAGTAGCAGACACTTCCGTTTACTACCATGACAATGATAACTGGCCTGCCCATGCTCCTGTCTGTATGTGGTTTGATTATGGGGTTCTGAATGATTTTCTGAAAGAATGGGTAGTTCGAATGGATGAACTGAAATCCGGCGAGATTACCAGAGATGAGTATTTTGAATGGAAAATCAACTGGCCACAGACCTGTGATGGTTGCGGAAAGTTTGAACCTAAGAAAAAATGGCGAATATAGCAAATACAATGCTCCTCAAAACTGGAAAATATTCCAATAATGGGGAGTTACTATTCTTTTTTAATCTAATGCTCTTCTGCTATATGTATTTTTCATCACTCAACTACTTTATAGCCAGCATTTGTAATTACACAAATCGCTTCGCTTTTTCTTTCAAACAAGTATTAAGTACCTCTTCCCAAACAGCATATTCCCGTCTATCTGGATATTCTTTAACAACTACTTCACTGCCAATCTGAATATATGGTAACCGCTTAATTTTTAGATACGATAGAAAAAATCCCCGACTACTTTTCAGTAGCCGGAGCACCTTGACAATTCACATATGATTAATTTGATTCGTTTGCACGACGTTCGATTTCAGCTTTGACGATTTCGTTCCATGGAGCCAGAAGTTCTAATTCATCATCGCTCATCCTATCATTATCGTGCTGATTTGCACAAAGAAATAACCTTATTATGCCGGTTGACAGGTTGGATTACGCTGATTTTTTGAAAACTTTATATGGTATATTTTAATGAATGAATTGTAGGATTACTTTATTGACATTTCTGACACTATCATATACACTGTACATATCGTATAAGTACGCATATATCAAAAGGTGGTGAGAGGAAGTTAGAATGGAAATTATCATAAGTAATAGTAGTGATAAGCCTATTTATGAACAAATTGCTATGCAGATCAAGAGTTTAATCATGAATGGTACCCTATCTGCCGGAGAAGCCCTGCCTTCCATGCGTGCACTGGCAAAAGACCTGCATATAAGTGTTATTACTGTTCAACGAGCTTACGAAGATTTAACTCGAGATGGGTTTATCGAAACCGTATCGGGAAAAGGTAGTTTTGTTGCATCACCAAATAAAGAATTTATTCAAGAAGAACAACTACGAATAGCAGAAGAACTTTTAGAAAAGGTTGCTATAATCGGTCGTACTCATGGTATCAGCTATGAGCAAATGGCTAATATTCTAAAACTATTTTTTGAAGAATGAGAGGTGGAATTATGGAACAGAACAGTATTGTTGTAAAAAATGTTACTAAAAAATTTGATGATTTTATGTTAGATCATATTTCATTTACAGTTCCTACAGGACGTATTGTGGGTTTCATAGGAGAAAATGGTGCTGGAAAAAGTACAACTATCAATTTAATTTTAGACCAGTTAAAGTTGGATGCGGGTGAAATAAGAATATTGGGTAAACAAAATCACTCTTATTTGCATAAAGAAAACATTGGTGTTGTTTTTGACGAATGTAAATTCCATTCCGTCTTAAATGCAAAAGATATTGCCCAAATCCTTTCGGGATCTTATAAAACATGGGATATGAATTTGTTTGAAGAATATATGAAACGCCTTGATGTTCCATTAAATAAATCAATAGGGCAACTTTCAAAAGGTATGAAGATGAAATTGTCAATTATTTGTGCACTATCGCATAGACCCCAGATTCTGATTTTAGACGAAGCAACAACAGGGTTAGATCCTGTTGTACGAGATGAAATTTTGGATATTTTTTTAGAATTTATTCAAGATGAAGAACACTCTATTTTGTTCTCTACACATATAACCTCTGACATACAAAAGGTTGCTGACTATGTAATTCTGATTCATAATGGAAAAATTATTTTTGAGGAAAAGAAAGATGACCTTATTTATAATTATGGAATTATACGCTGTAAAAAATCAGAATTTAATACTGTTTCGCCAGATGACTATGTATGTTGTCGAGAAACAAATCTTAGCGTGGAATGCTTAATACATGACAAAGTAGCTGCAAAAAAAAGATACAAAAATCTAATTATTGATAATGCTTCTATTGAGGACATTATGCTGTTCTATATCAAAGGAGGTGTCAAATGAAAGGATTGGTTTTTAAGGATTTATTGCTTATGAAGAAAATGAATAAAAAAGTCATTTTTGTAATGTATTTTTTTGTAATAGCAATTTCATTCTTCGGAGAGAATGAAGTTTACTCAATTATGTCATCGGCTTTTTTTTCACTTTTTATCGGTATGCACTTAATGATGACCATGACCTATGATGGATTGACTTCATGGAAACAATATGAATTAACCTTGCCGATGAGTAAGTACCAAATCATTTTCAGTAAGTATTTGACTAGCTTGCTTCTTGTTCCGATTAGTATAATGGGTACAGTTATCATTTATATCATTCGTTATGTGGTTTATCATAATTTTACACTTAGCCAGTTTGGTTTTTCTATCGCCATTGCAATAGCATTACCTGTTTTATGGTGTTCTATATGTTTAGCAATAGCACAGTGGTTTGGCTATATGAGAGTTCAGTATGTGAGAATGATTTGCACACTTCTCGTTATCTTTTTCGTAAGCAAAATATCAAAAGATATGAAATACGTTACTCAAAATTTGGTTAAAAATCCTATGTTGATTGCTATTTTTGCTTTGGGTATAGTAGTTTCATCGTATTTTGTTAGTGTTATAGGATACTCAAGGAAAAAATAAAAGTAGAGGTGCAAATAAAAGTAAGTGTCGAGTGGGTGCGTTGCCTTGTCTGCGGAAATAAAACACGTGACAAAATCCGAGAAGATACTGTCTATTAAAAAACTTTCCCACTCTTTTGTTCGAAGTGTAAAAGCAAATGCCTAATCAACATTGCACAATTCCATATGACTGCTATTAAAACGCCAGACGCACAGCCGCAGAGCCGATAAAACACAGTTCTTTGAACTATGGTTATCGGCTTTTGTATTTTCCTAATCATAGTGATTATCAGCATACAGGCTTTTTTCTTCAAACTTCTTCTGAAAATACATTTTAAGCAGCATGATTCCCACATTGATAAATCCAAATGTCAAAATCAAATTCACTGGCAGATATTCTCTAATTACATCTCCAAGCACTGCTATCCCCGAAAGACTTCCGATTAAAAACATCTGTGAAATTTTATCCCACATTTTTTTGTATATCTTTATTATTTCCATAATTATCGCCATTATAATTACCACTATGAGAAGGACCGCTACGATTGCCAGAATTCTGATAACCCATGCTTCTCCACATGTATATGCTATTTTCTGGTTAAATCCGTTATCATAGGTTGGATGTGCCAACCATTCACAAAATTGAAAATACCACATGAATGGAGTCCTGAAAAAATCTATGAAATCATTCTGAAAAGCACCGTTCTGCATAATTACAAACAGGATTACCGTAATGTATCCCATTCCCCAAAAATATTCCGTATCCCTCATTTTTTCGGTTCTGGCTTTTACTTCTTTTTTCGCTTTACGGATTTCCAGCTCTGCCCGTTTCTTTTCGTTACGGGCCTTTGTTTCTGCCTGTTCCATCTTTTTCTCTGCTTCTTTTTGTTTCTTCTGTGCTTCATCTACTGCTTCAACAGATGATTTATTCACCTGTATCTGCAGTTTAGAGTTCTGGTCCCGAACGTCTTTTATTTCTTCTTCGAGCTGTTCTTGCTCTTTCCTGCTCTTCAAACCATTCCTGTTCCTCAGATCGTCGTTGCTCTGCTGAAGCGATTGATTCAGCTTCTGCGTTTCGGACAGTTCTGTTGTTAAACGCTGAATTTCTACGGTTGATTTCCGAACTTCTTCTCGCAATTTCTGCCTGTCGAATAAGATCATCCGTTTCTCTTCTTCCAGTGTCTGTATCTGCTTTTTCTGTGTTCGCATGAACTCTTTCGCTTTCTCGAAACTCTGTACAAGAATATCCCTCTCCACTTTGAGCTTGATCGGTGATTCCTCTGGTGTCTGTGATGGCTGCGTCAAGCTCTCTGTAATAGTTTCTGAGTTCTTCGGCTGCTCTGCTGTCTCTGTCGGCTGCAACTCTGGATTTTTCCCTATTTCCATTAAATTCATTCTCCAATCCCTCCTTACTGATATCCAGATGAAATGTTTTAGACAGATTGCTGTCACGCACTTTCTTTCCATCCTGGTTCTGAAAAGTGATGTGCTTACGTTTCTCTGTCCAGTTTACGTTCCATCCAAACTGTTTCATTTTTTCTATAAACTTTTCTTTGCTGATACAATTTTCCAGTGCCTTTAATACCGCCATTGCACAGTCCGCTACAAAACTGTCCTTTACCTGTTGACGGAACAGGTTATATTTATCTTTGCTCCACGCAATGACTTCCCCTTTTTCAATCTGGCTTCCATCAAAGTGCTTTCCTTTCTCGGCAACTGTCAGTCCACGTTCCCGGCACATCTGGTTGGTAAGCTGTTTCATACGTTCCAAATCTTTTCTGGTATTATGCAGCTTTCTCCCATCTTCATAACTCACTGAATTGGTAACCAGATGGCAGTGAATATGCTCTTTATCCTTATGCACAGCCACTAACGTCTGGAATCCACTAAACCATTTTTCTGCAAACTCTTTTCCAAATTCAAACGCCTGCTCCAGAATAATCTACTCGTCCTTATGCCAGGAAATAATGTTGTGGGCATACATTCTCCCAGAATCTTTATTCCACATCTTCTTTTCTTCTAAAAAGGTTCTATACACCAGATCATAGTTAATCTCATCATGGCAGTACGGGCCTGTTACATAGGTAAGCAGTTCGCCGGTCTTGTCTTGTCGTAAAACATATTCGATACAATTTCTCATTGCTCCATGTGTATTTGTCCGCTTATTAATCGTCTTATTAACCGCCATATTCTTTCACTCTCCTTCCGGTACTTGAGGACATTTTTATTGAGGAAATATAACATACTGTCGTTTGGGATTTCTCCATCTGTATGCAGTTTTCTTGCAATCTGATTGATATTTGTAGTCGCTCCCCGGAGCTGACAAAGGATGTCTGCAAACATCTGGTTCAGTCTTTTCAGTTCTTCCACTTCCTCTGCAGATACTATTTTCAAATCTGCGATTGCTTTTATCACAACTTCCTGCTGTGTTCTTCCGGATTCTTTGACCTTACTCTGAAGCAGATCGTATTCTGCTTTATTCATTCGTATGGTTACTGTATGATTTCGTTTTCTCATAGGCTTTCGGCTCCTTTCTTTGCTTAATTTTCATTCTTTATTGACTGATACGATATTCTGACTGATAAACCAATAAAGGGATTCCATAAGGATGCTGGACATCCAGTGGATGTCCGTTTAGCACCGACCGAAGTGGAGCGAAGACAATGCTCCTTTGGTGGGTGCAGGGTGCATGACGTCCAGTGGACGTCAGCTTTGCACCGACCGGAGCGGCGGCGGAGACAAGTCCTAGTCAATCAGTAAGTGTTCCACAGGAATGTCCGGTGGACATTTCGCGGGGATACTTACGCTATTGACGTGCCGGGGTTCCAGGGGCGGAGCCCTCTGGCAAGTTTAGGAACAGCCCAAAGGCTGGCTCCGGTGCAGAGTGGCTTGCCACTTTGCGAAACTTGCCTGTCATCTCCCCACCACTGAACCGACACCCACCAAGCCATATTTTCCACCCTACGTTATCAAATCAAAATGGAGATGACGGTGGTTTTGTGGTGCAGGGACAGACTGTTTCATAAAGAGAAAAGCTCCCATTTCGATAGATTTTCTCTTTCTGAAACAGGCTGTTCATGCATCACTCCGATGCGAAGTATCGGACAATCATGTGCCGTATCCGGCACTCTATTCTTTTCTTCGCCTTGCTTGTTCAATCCACCCATCTGCCAACGTTTTTCTGTTATATTTTCCTGTTATTTCTGTCTTTCTTTTTCTGGATCTCTTTCCATTTCTGCTAAAAGACATAAAAATAGCAGTCATAAACATTTTTCCAATTCATAATGTCTGAAATGTCATCACTGCCATTGTCTTTTTCTGCTATTCTGTTTTTGTAAAGCTATTCCTTACTGTCAGTCTGTTTTCCTGTTACTGCTATTTCATAACCGTCTAAAAACTGTCTGCAAAATCCAGTGCTGCATCCATATCAGCTTCTTTCTCCCAGTCCAGATTATCTTCTGCGATCTCTCCATCCGTTTTCTCCATTGTTAGTGTTCTGTCAGGCAGATTAATTTCTCCTACCGATTCTTTTACAAACGGTACAAGCATTTCCATCAGATTCTTCGCTATAGCCATCGGGACGGATTCTTTCACTCCATCCCTGACAGCTGTTTCCACTCTTTCCAAAAACGCATCTTCCTTTTCTCTGGTTTCCAGATACGGATCTGCTTCATTCCTGTACTCTCTGGAAAAATAATCGTTTAAAGCAACTACAACTGCTCTGGTGTACGATTTATATTTTTCCCTGTTCATCGTCTGCAAATATTCCCATGCCTGCCTGTCCTGTTCATCACAAAGATTCAAACGGATATTTGTGTTGATGATTTTCCGTTCTTTTCTCATACAAGCATCCCTCCGTTTCTCTGGATTTTCCTTACGGTCATTGCTTCATAGCCTTTCGCTGTGGCACAGATGTCCCGTACAATCATTACCCGACTCTTGTCATATTCTCCAAAATTCTGGATCATACAACCGCCACCGCCGACCACATACAAACGCATCAGTTCTGGATTATATTCCCGTTCTCTCAGCTTATGGAAGATTTCTTTCGTATAATCTCTGGCAGCTTTACGAATGACTGTCAGATATTTCTCACCAATATCTGCTGTCCCGGTACGGATCACCTGCTCAATCACCAGATCGTCCACCACTGTTCCCAGTTCTTTCAGCAGGGATTCCCTTACAGTAAGCACACACTGATGCGTTCCATATTTCTCTGTAAAGCATTTCTTCTCTAATGGACGGGAATTGTTGATATACATGATGTTCATAGTTCCGTTTCCAATATCCACAAGCATGTTGATTCCTTTGAAATCCTGTAAGCGGTAAAAGGCTGCTGCAAATCCCTGTGGGTAAATATCAGCGCCTGCAAACTCTACATGATACTCTTTATTGCGGAATATAAAATCCACGCTTTCATTCTGGAGAAGATATTTCTGGAAATCTTCTTTCTGTGTAACTACTGCGATGAAAAGCTCCACTGGAGCTTTTCCCTGCACGCTAAAGTGCCAGGTAAGTGGAAGTCCGGCTGCAATGTGTACCTTTGCCCGGTTCATACCTTTCCCATCCAGTTCCCTTGCGATAGCCGCCAGTGTCAGCACATAATAGTCCTCGTCCTGCGTTTTCTCTGCACAGAACTCCTTGTGTTCCTCTCCGATCTGGTAATACATGCCATTGTAAACAAGAAGATTGTTCTGAAAGATTGGCTCCTTGTCATATCTGGCTACACCGGATGGAAAGCATCTGGTGGCAGTTTTCATGTTTCCATAACCATGATCAATCCCGATCACCATAACTGTTTCATTTCTGTTATTTTTCATCATTCTCATAATCATACCTCATTCTTTCTTTTCTTATCCAATCCCATTAATACTTACGTGAATTGATAAGATGGATATTTTATTTACTGGTTCTTTAATAATTCATATTTAATAACATGGATTATTAATAGCAACGGTTTGTCCAGTATGGGATTTACCATATCTGGTTTTCCTATTTTCTGATGTCCGGAGATAGAAATTTCCTATGACCTGATTGTCCAAAATTGGACTATCCACCCTTAGGCACTTCTCTTCTCCACTTAATCATTTTCTTCTCCTAATGGAACTTCCCGGATAATATATTCGGTATCGCCATAAAAGCCATACTCATTACGCAATCTATGACGTTCCACATATCCATGATACTCTAATTCCTTAATTGCAGAACGAACAGAATCAATCCCATCTCTGCTCAATGTTGCCAGTCCTTGCATATTGTAATTCCAGTCATCTGGCAAACTTAACATCAGCGATAATAGACCTTTCGCTTTCAATGTCAGATTCTTATTCTTGAAATGATGATTACTCATTACCGTAAAATTCTTAGTTCTCTCTACACGAAAAATCTGTGCCATTCTATCTCACTTCCTTTCCAGATAGAAAAAGACGCAAGCCACATTTCTATGACTCACGCCTTTCTCTGCACTTCATTATTAAATTGAAAATTTCTATTCTTCTTTCCTTTGTTCTAACAATTCTCTCGCATTTGCAATAGCAAGGGATAGCTTCTGTTCTAAAAGTTCTTTTGGAGGCATTTGGGTCATATACTGTCCCACATGAATATTTCCATGATCCAATTGCATTAATTCTATAGTTTCCTGTGATTTTTCTGCACATAATATAAGTGCAACAGGACTTTCTTCACCTTCCACTCTTTCATTCTTTTCCAGCCATCGCAAATACAGCTCGACTTGTCCTTTATCCTGCGGTTCAAATTCCCCAAGCTTTAGTTCAACAAGAACCAACCTTCTCAAGCCTCTATGATAGAATAATAAATCCATATAGTAGTCCTTGCCATCCAGTACAAAATGTTTCTGTCTTGCTAAAAATGCAAAATCCGATCCCATTTCCAGAATAAATTTTTCTAATTCTGCAAGAATAGCATTTTCTAAATCTTTTTCACTATAAGTATCACGTAAACCGAGAAAATCAAGCATATATGGATCTCTGTAAAAAAGATCCAGACTCATTTTTCCATCATCTCGTAATTCCGCAATTTCATTTTTAATCGTTTCTTCTGGTTTCTTCGATATTGCAGTTCGTTCATAAAGCATGGATTTTTTTCTTTCACGCAGTGTTCGCACTGACCAGTTTTCCTGCATACACATTGCAGCATAAAAATCTCTTTTTAACTCATCTTGTATTGGCAGAATCTCTACAAAATGCGACCAGGTCAATTGTTGCGACAATGTCGCAACTTTTTCGAAGTCAGGAAATTCCTGATAAAACTTAATCATTCTTGAAATTGATGTTTTATCAAATCCCGAACCATACTCCTGTTCCAGCCGTTTACTGACTTCTGCAACAACCTTTTTTCCATACTCAGGCTTGTTATTTCCAGTTAACTCCACACTAAGTCTTTTTCCAATTCCCCAATTAAGAGAAATAATGGCATCATTCACAACTTTTTTTACATTAGTTTTCTTTTCCCTGATTAACGCATTTATTTCATCATAAATATTATCAATATTATCTGCTATTAATATCTCTTTTTTCATTATCGATTCCCTTCTATAACTTGAAATGCCAAATTGGCATTTCAAAACTGTCCCAACTGCTTACTGTTATATTACCCTATTTTTCTCATTCTGCCTACTGCTTTTTCATGGTCACATATAATAATGAGGTCGCATTCCACGACCTCATCACCTTCATTTAAACATAAATCAATTCCTTGAGAATAATCTCTTCCGCAATCGCTCTGTGCTGATTAGCAGTTCTTACCCAGGCAATCTGATCTGCTTCTTTATCTGGCAATGGTTCTTTTTCTTCCAACTGTTTCAGAATCATTTCTTCCCGTTCTCTGGCTGCCTTATCTACTTCCAGAAGATGCTCTCCAATGGTATCCTGTAAAAGCATCACCTGATAGGTTGAATTTCGATAGTTCTTCAGATAATCTCTACGAAGAAAACCATACTTGCCAAGTTGCTCCATCTGCTCACCGGATTTATAGGTGAGATTTGGAATCAGATATCCATTTACATTTGTATACGTTATAACAGTGGACATTCGCAATCCGCTTCGCTACTTGCTCATGAACGCAGTCACTTCGTAGCCTGCGTTCATATTATTAGCACTCTCCATTTCTCATCATTTTTTGACCACAAATTTACGACATTTACGACAAATCTGACACTGCTTTACAATACCAAACAAAATGACCGATGCCCCGGAAAGCCTGTAAAACAGGCACTTCTAGGATACACAAGACAGGACAAAAATCAACTTCCATTATCAAGAGGTGAGTGCTAATTATTTTGTGAACTCTTTGTGATTGTTAATTGAAAAAGTAAATGCAACCCTTAGGTCTTTTTGTTCTTAAACACAGACATAGGGGTTGCATTTACCTCTGCAATCATAGTAACATGAACTTACTCTCAGGCTCCAACATGAAAGGAGTTTCTATTTATGAATACTTTTTTTGAATCCAACAAAGGCAAACACTTTACACTCTCTGACAGAATCTCTATCGAGGCTGGCATCGAAAAAAGATGGAGCTTCAAAAAGATTGCTGACGAACTTGGCAAGAGCCCTTCCTCTGTTTCCAGGGAAGTTCGACGCCATCTGATCTTTTCCCCTCACTATTACGATGACCACAGCCGCAGGAAAACCGAGTGCATTTATTTTTCTTCCTGCTCCAAACAGGGCGTCTGCGGTAATCTTTCCTGCTCCTCTCTTTGCTCTAAGTGTCGAAGCAGGAAATGCGCTTCTTCTATTGCATTAACAATCACATCTTCGTATGGTTTATCGTGAATTTTAAATTTTATGTATCGTTTGGCAAACGATGAATATGGGGTGTCCGGATGAACCAGTTTACAAATTTGCTTAATTGAAGGTGCCATCTTATCCGGACATAATTCATACGCCATTTCAAAAAGTTGCAATGCTATTTTGCTGTCTGAACGAATTTTTTTACGACCAATATTAAAACAATTCCAATTGTATATTCTTTTGCTAATTTCAACTCTACTTACATCGTAGGGATCGTTGCTTAATGCTATGATTTCACCAGCTTCATTACAATCAATAATCTCAACATCGCTTTCCACGCAAGGATCTAACAGAATGGGGATATCATTATTATTTCCTTGCGTAGCAGCAGGCGTACCTGCTTTTAAAGGAAACATATCATTTTTCCCGCCATCACCATAACTACGATTACTTTTCTCACAACTTAAACGATAGTTGAGATAATCGTATGCCAACCACCAATATCCATCTGGCAATATTTCATTTTTTTTCTCGTCTGTTGATTTGTTTTTCGGCCTAAAGTGATCAATCTCTCCAAATGCCCCCTCTAAACTACATTCAGAATACCAGCATTTTTCTCCATAATATTTTATAAGTATCGGTTTGAATTGACTCCAAATTCCATGAGCAGCCATATATTCTTTTCGTTCGTCGTGTGTTGTTTTTTTGCTCAATTCATTTAAATACAATCTTGCTTTATTAAGCCATCCTATTACATCAGGATCTTTTTTATCAATCAAGGCTAAATCAATATATCTCATTTTTCTAATAGTCCTTTTAAAATTTCTTCCGCCTTTGCGTTTCTTTCAGCAATGTCTTCCGCAGATAGATTAACATGAGGACGCTCACTATAGATTTTGTGCATTGCTGCAACATACTCGTCATAATAACTATCCGTTGGTATATTTCTAGTAAAAGACATATTCTCAAGATCATTTGTCAATTCTAATAATTTATACTTTTCATTATCGGTTATTGTTCCATCTTTCTTTTTAATAAGAAGTCTGTGTTTTTCATCCATTTTATCTTTTGTTTCACTATCCAAAACCGAAGACAATCCATAATACTCACTCTGTAATAAGCCATCAATTCCCATCCCCTCTGTATCTTCTGTAGGGACAATTACTTTTGTAAAGTAATACCCATTGTTTGATACGAGGTTTTCATTGTGAGTAAAGATACGAATAAATTCCTTTGGAACGCCATTGATTACAAGCGGATCATGAGTTGCAACAATAGCTTGAGTATTTATAGCATCTCGCAAAGAATTATCCATTGTTTCTTTGATTTCATATTTCCAGCGTGGATTCATATAGGCATCCGGTTCATCCATCAATACCAAACAGTCTTCTGTCTTGCAAATGCCGAGCATACCAAGAATTTTGATAAGTTGCCGTTGACCTTCACTCATTTCGCTGCATTTTACATTTGATTCCCCTTGTGTGACAGTTACTTCAAATCTGGTCTCAAAAAGAGAATATAGTTTTTCAAAAAACTCAAGAATAGCTATTGAATCAATGTTCACACTGTCAATATTCGTGATCTGAAAATATGATTTTCCATTCGAAGAATACATAAAGCCTCTACGCAAAAGATCTGTAAATCGATAATCAATAAAATCAGTCAGGTAATACAAGCCTGTAGGTACATCACCCTCAAACCGTCCTCTGCCAAAAATTTGCTCAACTTTATTGGTGTTGACAACCATATCCACATATTTAACCTTATCAAAATGACAAGCTTTAATAAGATAGCTTTTTTCAAAGGATTTTTGTCCACACAAAATAGAAAGTAGATAAACAGGGGTAAACCCTTCCTCACAATAATTGTATTTTCTCTTTGGGAAATTAGGAATAAAACGCTCGCTATCATCGTTCATTGATTTTAAAAAATTTCTAAGCGTATCCCTGCATAAGCACGTATATCTCGTATTTACCACTTTTATATTCGGAAAAAGTTTGTTATTCGTTCCGGAATAAAACGCAACAACACGCTGTGGAAACAGGGAATTCTTTTGGGCAAACGAACGAACCTTCCTATAACTTCCCTCAATAGCAGAATCGTCCGCTGTAATACGGTAAGCATGGCCACTTTTGATAATAGATATTGATTTCTGTGCATATTCGTACTCAAGGGAATAACTATAATCGATCTGCTTCTCAATTGCCGGTGAATCAAAGGACATTAAAATATTCAAAATACATTCTATCATTGTTGATTTGCCTGCACCATTTTCACCAATCAAAATGGTTGAACTACCACCAGACACAGTGGCAAATCTAATATCAAAATCAACCAAACAAAGATGCTTGTCAATACGTAATCTTTTGATTTGCATAATATCACCTCTTTAGCAAGTATTCCCCTAAACTGTTTTTAATAACAATCTGTTTTTGCTCAAGGCTTCGAAGCGCATCCATCAATTCAAATTTTTTCTTGCTAATAGACATAATCATTTGCACAGAGACAGCTTTTGGAGCGGACTTTATCAATAATCGGATTATCTCTTCTTCATTGGAACTTGATAGTGCAGACTTAATTTCTTCAGGGATGACAGTTCGTTTTGTTTTGGGTTTGTTGTTGATTTCTACACTTTTTTCTACAACTTCTTTCACCAACTCCACTGCACTTTCCTCGTTTTGGTTGTTCGTTCCCAGCTCACCTCGAAAAGCACGAGAAAGTATAGATTTTTTGATAAGGTCAATCTGCTCCACCACTGTTTCGGCAACTTGTTTTACCTGCTGTTCTTTAGCAAACATATCGTCAAGAATACGAACAATTTCTATTTGTTCTTTAATATTGGGCATAGCGAACTTATATGCTCCAATTTTTTTAGCATTAATATTAGACTGATTAACACCATCCGTCTTTACCAAATTATAATACTTTTTAGCCCGAATGGTATTAAGTGAATAATTCAAGAAATCACCTATAATGCGTGAATGATCATAATCCAATTTAATAAGATATCCTGCATAAATAGCAGGATAATCTCCGCGATATATTGATGTTTTTCCAACAAGAGCCGAACTGTTTGTCCTATTAAAAAGAACATCTCCTGAAAATAGTCTGTATTTTTCTATATCCTCTTCATCATTGGAATAAGCTAAATCATCCCATCTAATTTCTCCGTCTTGTAAATTCCCCATTCGTATAACTACTACTTTACCCTGTGATACAGATTTTTTCGATGTGCCATATTTTAATGAATGACAAATCTCAGAAACTGATACATTTTTCCAACTCTCAATTCTCACACCGTGTTCTTTTCTCCACCGGGCGGTGAGCTCGCCGGTAAAGGCTTTGTGTAGGATGGCGGCTTTGCGGGTTTCAAAACTGTTCAGCGCATCCTGTGCCTTTTGCTTTGCCTCGTCCAGCTTGGTAAACAGGCTTTCAATGCGGTCAACAATGCGCTGTTGTTCAGAGAGGGGGGGAACTGGAATTGCGTATTTGTCAAATAGGGGAAAATGCCTACGATAGCCCATATTAGGAATGTCAACAGTTTGAAATGCATAATAAAATGCTTTTTCATTGAAAAATTGCTTTGGTTTTAATACCTTAATACCATCAGCACCTTGTGCAAACGGAAAATCAATGTATTTGATACATCTTGTATGATCACCAAAAATGATGACGGGCACATTTCCAGCAAAAATCATTTCTCTATCATTTGTATAACCGCCTATCAAATTCTGCCCTTGGTCAACAACAGCAATTTTTCCGTCTTGTAAATACTCTTTTTGCGGGATTTTCTTTTTACTATCAGTGCAGTTTTCAAAAGAATCAAGCAAATGAATCCAACACCAATTCTCCGGCACTTTATAAGGTTGTTCCCAATCCGGCACCAGTACCGCCTGCAAGCGTTCTTCGGGTGTTAAGGTTTCTTTTTTCTTAGCCTTTGCCATCAGTCCTGCACCTCCAAAGCCCGTAGCTCTTTCACCACGCTCATCAACAAGTCAACCGCCTCTTCCAGATTGGCTGCGGCTACCTCGGCACTATCCGCTGGATCTGGTAGATCATTATAATCTAAGACAGAATCATCACGAATCAGCCCAAGGTCAAGGGTATCACCCTTTTCGCCAATTTGCTCTCTTGTAAATACGCTCCAGCGCTCGTCATCCACAGCATGGCGGTCTTCAGCGGTGTAGGCTTTTACAAAATCGATGAAATGTTCTTCTTTCAACGGCGCAGTCTTTCCGAAAGATGGCATATTGGTACGCAAATCATAGAACCAAACCTCCTTCGTGTTATCTTTTTCGGTCTTGCCACGGGTGAAGAAAAGCACATTGGTTTTTACCCCCTGTGCATAGAAAATTCCAGTAGGCAGACGTAGAATAGTATGAAGATTACAAAAGTCCATCAACTCCCGACGTACACTCGTTCCGTCACCATCAGCAAACAGCACATTATCTGGCAGAACAACGGCACAACGTGCACTTCCGTCCGCTTTTAAACTGCGGTAGATTACCTGCAAGAAGTTCAGCTGTTTGTTGAAAGTCTGAAAAGAAATATCGTCACGGGATGTACGCTCTCCGCCTTTTTTGGTTCCGAAAGGAGGATTAGTTAAAATCACATCAAAGCCTTTCAGCCTTTTTGCACTTGGAGCCAGGGAGTCCTCACAGGAAATATGCGCTGGAACATTATGCAGATAGGCGTTCATAAGAGCCAAACGGTGTGCATCGTGTACCAGCTCAACGCCATAGAAAGAGTCCTGAAAAGCCGCCATTTCCTGATCAGAAAGGGAGTAGAGATCCACACCGTCAATAGCGTGCTGATAGGCGGAAATCATAAACCCAAACGTACCACAGGCAGGGTCAAAGCATTTTTCACCAAGTTTAGGGGAAATCAAATCAGTCATCACATCAATAAGCACACGAGGAGTAAAATATTGACCTGCGCCAGATTTCTTCTCGTCAGCATTCTTTTGCAGCAAGCCCTCGTAAAGGTCGCCAAGCCCCTCCTGCTTTGCTTCAAACCAATCCAGTTTATTAATCTCGGAAATAATTTTCTGTAAGTTTTTTGGTTCTTCAATGCTGGAAACCGCTTTTGCATAGATATCGCTTATTTTAGGAATACCGGTACTGCCTAGTTCGGAAAGCAGTTTCATATAATAATTTTTCAGTTCAATGCCTTCCAAAGTGGTAAGGTACTCCCAAGAGTAATTGTAAAGTAGTGGCTTTCTGGATTCTTTTTCTTCTTCGGTCAGCTGTTCAACCGCTTTCCCTTTTCTGCGGGCATACTGCTCCAAAGAATTTTGATATGCTTTTAACATATCGGCTTTCAATGTATTTTCTTCGCCGGTTTCATCCAACATTTTGAGAAATAAAATATAGGTTAACTCTGTAACATACTGATGATAAGTAATTCCATCATCGCGAAGAACATTACAAAGATTCCATAGTTTTTGAACAATATCCTGAGTACTCATTATGCAACTCCTTCATAAATATAAGTGTTAATTTCTCGTATAATCTCAACCAGTGTTCCTCCAAACTTCTTATTAAAACGGTCAAATCCTCCATCCATCTTAAACACCGGAGCCTCAAAGGTTTCGGTATTCAAAATACTCTCATGTAACATGTAGGTTTTGATTTTGTTCAAAAGATCCAGTTGGATTTTATTAAAATAATGCGTCGCAGTTAATTTATCAAAAGCTGCTGTGACACGCTCATCATGGTTAAATATCGGCGTTTTCAATACTGCCTGGCGAACGTAAGCAATAATGTCTGCCACAATGTGTACATTAGTTACAGAACTGGTCGCTTCATTCAAATTTGTTTCTGTAAAATTCTTCTTATCCAAGGTAAGCTTCAACTCTTTTAGCTGTGCTCTTGTCATATCACTGGGTTTAGTGCAGGCAATACGGATCGCCTCAATCTTATCTTTATTCTCATTAACAAACTTTGCAAAAGCTTCAAGATAATCTTCTGGCTTTTCCGTATTCCCATATCCACGGGTAGTCTCTCTTAAAATGTCAGGTTTTGCAGAATAGTAATATCCCTTCTTTTCCCTTTTCAGCAAATCTACCCATAACAAAAAATCTTTGTCTTGTACACACGTTTTAACAAAGGTATTTTCTGTATATGATTTCAATTTTTTAATATAAGATTTCAAGTCAACACCATTTAAACGTTCAATAATATCATATTTCTGTGTAGCTGTTAGATTGTTATTTTTACGCTGCAGTCTTGCTAAAATACGGTCCTTAACTTGCTGTTTATTTTCTCCATTATTACGGAAAAGGTCTTCTAGTAGTTCTGGCATGGTTTTACTTACAGAAACAGATTTCATTCCTGAAGTAGAATCCAAATCCTCATATACTCGAACCGCATCAAAAATGTTGAAATGTGTCTTACCAATTTCATGGCAAATCCGAGTAGCACGCCCAAGCATCTGTTCAAACAAGATACGGCTATTAATTTTTCTCATAAATACAAGATTACAAATAGAGGGCACGTCAATTCCAGTTGTCAGCAAATCGACTGTTACCGCAATATTGGGATATTGATTGTTTTTAAACTGCTTAATGACCTGCAAAATCTTCTTTTTATTGCCTCCAGCGGTCTTTCCAGTGATCTTCATAATAGCATCATTTGAAATTCCATAAGGCTCATAAATATGCCGAAGTGTATCCACAATACAATCCGCATGATTATCATTAACAGCAAAAATCAGTGTTTTTTCCCTGCTTTCAGGATTTAAATAATTAGATATTTCTTCCAAAACCTTACGTGTATGATCAGGAAGTATAATTTTTCTATTAAAATCCGAAACATCAAAATCCAGTTCATCCTGCAATACAGCACCATTAACCAATTCATTTGTATTTGGATCATATTGTGCAAGTGTTTCACCTTTTTTGAATTTCACATGATTTTCAATAAAACCAGTGTTTATAATGTACGGCGGGTCATGGTCTACGAGCCATCCGTCAATAACGGCTTCCCGGTAACTATATGTAAAAATTGGTTTACCAAAAATTTCAGTCGTGTGTAAAGCAGGTGTAGCTGTCAAAGCTACTTTTACTGCGTCAAAGTACTCAATGACCTGTTTGTATTTGCTCATATAATCATCTTGATTATCGTAAAGAATTTCTTCTTGTGTCATTTCTCTGTCAAGAATATATCCTCTGTGAGCTTCATCCACAATAATCAAATCAAATGCACCGGGCATTAAATCCGGTGTTTCAGAAAGAATAGTTCTTCTTAACAAGCCCTGCACCGTAGAAACACTAACTTTTGTTTCTAAATTAATTTCATTATCATCAATGGATTTGAGCTCATAGATTTCATTCAAAGTCATCAAATCTTTAAGCTTAACATCTTTAAATGTATCCATTGCTTGTTCTCCAAGTGATACACGATCAACGAGAAATAGAATTCTTCTAAATCGCTTAGATTCAAGCATTTTATAAATAAAACCAAGAACAGTTCGTGTTTTTCCCGTACCAGTCGCCATTGCAAGTAATGCAGTACGATTTCCATTCACAATAGCTTCTGTTGCTTTATTAATCGCCCTAATCTGATAATCACGTAAATTAAGCCCCGTAGGATCTTCCATAAACGAATCATTATAGGTTGCTAAGTTTTCATTTGCTTGATCAATATCTTGTCCTAACTTTTCTTTAAGATCACTAGGGCTAAACCAATTACGTATTGGATATGACTGATTCGCAGATTTTCGTGCATCCAAAAACCATATGCCAGATTTGGTTCGAAGTTGTTCCCAAAAAGCTCTTCCATTTGATGCAAATAGGAAAGGGACTTGATATTCATCCCATAAACCTATAGTATATCTTTTATGTTCCTCTTTAATATGTTTCGCGTAATCCTTCACCTGCACATCAATGGTAGAGGCAACATCTTCGGAAACTTTCTTCGCATCCATTAATGCAACCAGTTTTTCTCCTATAAAAAACGCGTAATCAGCATAACCATTTTTAGAAAACGCAGAGTTGGTCGGCCATTCACTAATAACAATATTTCTACCTTTTACCGGACGTGTACCTTTACTGTAGCGTAAATTAACAGTATCTGCTTCCCATCCTGCTTTACGAAGCTGCTCATCTATTAAACAACGAGTCTGAGCTTCATTCCATTCCATCATTGAAGATACAGCTTGAGATCTTTTCACACGTTCTTGCTGCGTGGTACCAGAAACGGCAGTAGTTACTTCTGCAAGCTTTTTCGATAGCTCAACAATCTTTTTTTCCTGATCTTCTATAACTGATTTCAAATCTGCTTGATGTACTTCTTTAGGCATAGTAAAATCATCTGCAATATATTTCCAATCACCGTAAGTTTCCATAAACCAAACAGCTAAATTATATGTCATAGAAAAGAGCATTTTTGCATCATCCACCGAATCCGTTCCTGTATGTACAGCAGAATTACGAGTTTTGCGGAGTAAATAAAGAGTATTATCTATTTCTTGCGGAAGAAGACCGGCTTTTTTCAATGAACGAATACGATTCGCATGAGTATTTTCCGTTTGCGGTTCATCAATATGCTCAAATACTAATATTTCTCGTACAAGGCGCTCCGCAAACATTCCAAGCTTATAAATACATGCATTAGGATCTGAATATAAATAATTTTCAGCATTAGCTCCTAATTGTGCCAGTACAGGCCAATATTTATTTAGAAATTCAAAGTTGGATTTCATGCTTATCATCCTTCTTTCGTTTGATTGGTTTGATTTATAAGATTTTGCCACTTTCGCCAAGATAATTAATCTATAATTATTCATCCCCTACCATGCCTTTCGGAATGCATGGAGGTTTTCTTGTTTCCCTTGTTATATTGAAAGGTTTTCTCAATTAAAACTGATTTTCAATTAATATATCTGTATTATATCATTATAATATAAACCACACAATGAATAATATTTCACTCGATTTTATTTTACTCCTCTCCATATAATCAAGTGTTTTTTCAATAAATTCAATACTTTTTGATACCTGTCATTGAATAGAACTAAGGTTATGGAGTGATCTTTACCTCATACAGGGCAGATATATAGTAATAATGGGTACACCAAATAAAACGTCATCACTATTCGTTCTAAATGGCCTCGATGTGTACCCATCCCTATATGGCAGCTCACCTCTCATGTCCAACAGGATCATCCTCCTTACGGTGGGTCCTCACTTCCTTCATTCTGCCTGTCCATAACCAGGGTGCCAGCTTAGCTATTCATCAGGGTCATTCCCTCCGGAGAAAATTCCTGCCAGCTACCAGCTCATTCTTTGTACTTTCATCACTGATCCAAACCCTCCGATTACAGCACCTTTCGGTGGACGCTTCCTATAATCATTATGGTTATTCTTTATTGCTCGGTTATGCAGCCTTTAACTGCTCTCCCGGATGTCGAATATCTTTCAACATCTTTAATGCATCATAACTGATTCCCTTGGTAAGGATCACATGGAATACTCTTATCAGCTTACATGCTACTGCTATCAGCGACTGCATCTTTTTTAATGGATTCTTTTCTCTGGTGGTATAATACCTGTGGATTTCTTTGAATTCTTCATTCTTTCCCACCACCGATATCGCTGCCTCGAAAAGAAGATATCTGAAACGCTTGCGCCCTCTTTTGCTTATCTTTGTCTTTCCATTGTGCTTGCCAGAGCTATCTGCCACCAGTTCCAATCCTGCTAGTTTCTGAAGTTCTTTCGTGCTATCGAAGCGCGTGATATTACCGACTTCTGCTATGAAACCAGCTACTGTTGTTATTCCTATACCTTTTATTTCAAGCAGCTTATCCGCATACCTGATCTGCTGGCATAGTTCTTTAATTAGGTCATTGACCCGTTCAAGGCGTTTTGTCTGGAGTTCATAATCCTCTATCAGATCCTGTATCTCCATTCTGGCTTCTGTAAGGCCTGCCTTTAATCCTATGCTTTTCATGGCTGCATTCAGAATCAACATAGCCTTCTTATGCCCATTTCCTCGGAGTTTAGCGTCTTTCCATATCTTTATGATACCTTCTACTCCGAGTCTTACTATCTCCTCAGGAGTTGGTGCCTGTTTTAACACCAGTAGCCCTCCCTTAGCATCTATGTGTGTATAAGTCCCCTTATATTCCGGGAAATACACTGCAATCCACTTCTGCAGACGGTTCTTCGCCCTTGTCTGTTCTTCTACAAGCACAAACCGACGGTTTGACGCATTCCGCAGTTCTGCATATACACCTGTCGGCATATATGAATAAAAATACCGTCCATCCCTTCTCCTTGTTATTTTATATGAAACTTGCTCATTCTGGTGTGTCTATTTCAAAACCAGGATATCTGAAACAGCGTATGAAACTTAATCCAGATGCTTTTTTAGAATTATATAAATATCATAACCGTAACTTTTATGCAGATTCCACCTTTTCAACTTACAAAGATCATTTAATATTAGCCGCTGACGGCTCAGATATTAATATTCCTACCACTGCTGAAACATTGAAACTATATGGTTCTGCAGGCCGGAAAAACACAAAGCCCCAAGCTCAAATAGGATTAGGCTGTATTTATGATGTAATGAATCGTATGATACTGGAAAGTGACTGTAATAAGGTGAAATTTAATGAAATGCGCCTGGCCAAAAAACAGATGGAACGAATACCGGAAACAATAGACAGCATTCCCTATATTATTATCATGGACAGAGGCTATCCTTCTACGCCAGCGTTTATACATATGATGGATAAGGATATTAAATTTATCGTACGTTTAAAAAGCAGTGATTACAAAAAAGAGCAAAACAGTTTAACAGAAAAGGATCAGCTAGTTAAAATAAAACTTGATAAGTCAAGAATCAGACATTACGAGGGAACGCCAGATGGAGAACGTATGAAAGAATTAGGTGAAATTTCATTGCGTATGGTAAAAATCCTATTAGAAAACGGAAGTTTAGAAGTTTTGGCTACAAATCTTTCACAAACTGAATTTCATACAGAAGAAATAAAAGAATTATATCATATGAGGTTTGGAATAAGATATCCATTTACATTCGTATACGTTACATAAACAGGACATTCGCAATCCGCTTTCGCTACTTGCTCATGAACGCAGTTGCTTCGCTGCCTGCGTTCATTTTATTAGCACTCTCCATTTCTCATCATTTTTTGACCACAAATTTACGACATTTACGACAAATCTGACACTGCTTTACAATACCAGACAAAATGACTGATACCCCGGAAAGCCTGTAAAGCAGGCACTTCCGAGATACACAAGACAGGACAAAAATCAACTTGCATTATCAAGAGGTGAGTGCTAATTTCCCGTTCCATTTTTGAACAAACGAGTCATCGTTCTATATATTTTGTGATGACAGATGTTAAAATCTCCATGTCAACCGGCTTCGCCACATGATCATCCATTCCGGCATTCAAAGCAACCTGCACATCCTCTGCAAATGCATTTGCCGTCATTGCAATAATAGGTATTTTCTTTCCATCCGGACGGTCCGGCAGATTTCTGATGGCTTTTGTCGTTTCATATCCATTCATTTCCGGCATCATAATATCCATCAAGATCAGATCAAAAGTCCCCGGATCTGTATTGCAAAACTGTGCCAGGGCTGTTTTCCCATCGGCAGCTCTGGTTACAATCATCCCTTGTTCTTCCAATAGAGATACTGCTATCTCGGCGTTTAAATCATTATCCTCTGCCAGAAGAGCATGCAAACCATGTAGATCCGTATCTTTCTTTAATTTTTCTTTCTCTTCAGTTTCTACATGTTCTGCTATAAGCAGTGGGATTTCTACCGTAAATGTTGAGCCAACACCCTGTCTGCTGCTGACCTCAATTTTTCCACCCATAAGATCTACATATTTCTTAGCGATCGCCATTCCCAGTCCGGTTCCCTTGTAACTGGTTCTTGCTCCATCATTTTCCTGACTGAACTCATCAAATATCCTGTCCAGGAACTCCTCACTCATACCAATTCCGGTATCCGATATACGATAGCGTACAATCACATGGTGTTCATCATTGCCCGGACAGTTTTCTGCAACAAATGAAATGGTACCTCCGTCTTTTGTAAATTTGATTGCATTACTGATGATGTTGAGCAATACTTCCCTGATTCTGAGTTCATCCGCCATCGCATAAGGAGTTTTTAGTTCTTCTCTTGAAACATACAAGTTAAGATCACGGTTTTCTATATATCCCCTTGCAATCGACAAAACAGTATTTATCATATCCCTGAGATCTACCGGTATCGGTTTATATTCCAGTTTACCACTTTCAATGCGGCTGATATCCAGCACATCATTAATAAGCGTCATCAGATATTCTGAACTCTGCCTGATCTTTTTCAGACAGTTCTCCACTTCTTTGTCCGGCTTCCTCTTCATGGCAATATCTGTAAATCCAACAATTGCATTCATCGGTGTCCTGATGTCATGAGACATATGGTTCAGGAACGTTGTTTTTGCAATATTCGCCGCATTTGCATCCTGTGCTTCTTTCAGGGCTTCCATCTGTTTTTTTCTGCTTACTGAAAGGGAATAAACCAGAAGAAGCAGTACAAAAATAATCACAAATGAAACCACGATAGCTAAGCCTGCATACTCCTCAAGGACATCCTGCAAGGTCATTTTCTTTTCTGAAACAGAATTCTGTGCAAGGACCACGCCATTTAAAATATTGGAGGACTGCTCAATTGCTTTATTGATAATGGTAGCTGCTCTTCTGTTTTCTCTCGTCGTGAACATCGCTAATTCCTGCCGTTTTGCCATTTCTGCAAAGGACAGACTTTTGGTCAATGAACTTTCATTAAGAAGATT
The DNA here is from genome assembly GCF_003478985.1 of Ruminococcus sp. AF20-12LB. Classification (NCBI taxonomy): domain Bacteria; kingdom Bacillati; phylum Bacillota; class Clostridia; order Eubacteriales; family Oscillospiraceae; genus Ruminococcus; species Ruminococcus sp. AF20-12LB. The sequence continues at coordinate 26,018 of NZ_QUGH01000006.1, forward strand.
GATCTTTGAAGATGGAATAACAGTTGCTCCCACTTTTTCATTTGCTACTGCCTCCAGGCATTCTTCCTGTGTGTCATATTGTTTAATTTCTGCATCTGGAAAAAGACGGGACACCATCAATTTAGAATACAGCGAGGTCTCTGTTGCTGCGATTGTAGAGAGACTGTTAGTATATTCATTTCCTTTGTAAATAACAACCGGCGTAATATCAAAGATTTCATCCGTCAAAACTACCTGAAACTGTTCCTGTGTATAAAAATCCTGAATGATAGGACCTGCAATATCTATTTTGCCAGATTGCAATGCCTCATTCATCTCTACTCCCGTGGAACATGGAACTGCCTTGATCGTAATTTTATATTTTTCCTGAACCGTATCCAGAACGGTTCCAAGGATTCCTGTCAGTTTCCCATTTTCTTCACCACAAAAAGGGAGATTACCCTTTAGGTATCCCACACGGATTGTTTTTTCATGTGCATCCAGCCATTGTTTTTCTTCCTTGTTGAGCACATAATTTATAACCGCTTTTCCTTCATAACGAGCATACAGCTTGCTGCTGTAGTCCGTTTCTGTATTGTTGATTTCTTCCATGGCAGAATTTAATTCCTTTAACAGATCCGGTCGGGATTTTGATACACCGAAATAACAGTCACTTACACCGATATTGGCGATTGCAATAAAATCGCTGTTGACAGACAGTGCCGGGACCACAAGTGCATCCAGTTCATCTGCATCCAGTTTTTTTATCATTTCATCATAGCCTTTACAGACAACCACCTCTGCCTGGATCTGATTGCTGTCCAGCCATTTTTCCAGAAGTTCTTTCTGATAACTTCCATCTGCTACACCGATACGACAGCCATTCATCTGCTTTGGATCACCATTCGTAAGATTCGTATGATCTTCCCGGGTATAGATCCAATATCGTTCTGTTCCCTCTGCATAGGTCGAAAAATCGATAGATTCTGCTCTTTCCGGTGTATAACTGACACTTCCAAGTATATCTATTTCTCCATCTGCCAGCATATCCAGACACTCTTTAAATGAGCCATAGACATATTCATACTTCCAGCCGGTTATATAAGAAATCTTCTGAAGATACTCATATCCTGCTCCCTGCTTGTGTTCCCCATAGCCGCCTTCCTGAAAATTGGCATATGGAAAATAGCCAACTCTCACGGTTTTATTTTCTTCTTCCAATGCCTGAGTTGTTTTTCCATCACTTTTTATTTCCGATGCATAAGCAGAAAGCGGTACAAAAAGTAACATGATAAGTACTAAAATGCTCAAACATAATCTTTTTTTCTTGCCTTTTTTTCTTATCCGTTTTTCTATCTTTCTGTTCATTTATTTCCTCTTTATTATCCAGTAAAGCGGACATTCGCAATCCGCTTGCGCTTCTTGCTCATGAACGCAGTCTGTTTGCGCTCATGCTGTTGTTCTTCCCAGTCTGTAAGCTTTCCTGTTTTTTCAATACAGAAAGAATGACCGCTCCCAGTTTTTCAATATCAATGGGTTTTGCAATATGTCCATTCATGCCGGCATCAAACGTCCTTTTCCTGTCTTCTGCAAAGGCATTTGCTGTCATGGCAATGATCGGGATCTCTGCCTTCTTTTTATCATTTAAATGTCGGATACACTGGGCTGCCTGATAGCCATCCATATTTGGCATCTGGATATCCATAAGTATCAGATCATAAGTTCCTGGTGACATCTGCTCTATCCTGTTCACGCACTGAATTCCATCTTCCACACGCTCGATAACAAGCCCGGCTTCTTCCAGAATCGTCACTGCAATTTCCGCATTCAGATCATTATCCTCCGCCAGCAGAACATGCTTTCCACTCAGACTTTCTCTCATACTAGATGTTTTTACTTTTTCTATCCTCTGGCTGTAATATTTCTTGTCCGCTATTTTATGCATCAGTGTAAACGTAAATACGGTTCCTTTTCCCAGTTCACTTTCCACTTCAAGACTGCCGCCCATCAGATCGACCATTTTCTTTACGATTGGCATTCCAAGACCGGTTCCTCTGACTCTTCCAGTGGTTGTATTCCGTTCACGACTGAATGGTTCAAATAATGTTGGAAGATATTCTTTACTCATGCCAATACCGGTATCTTTTATCTCGGATTTTACCTTCATATATCCTTCTCTTTTACATGGCAGTTCTTCTACAGTGATCGTTACATTTCCACCTCTGGGAGTGTATTTTATAGCATTACTGACAAGATTTACATAGATTTCCCTGATTTTTGTACCATCACACAGGATATTTCTATGTGTGACCTTCATGCTGCCGCTTAGATGGATTCCTCTTTCTTCTGCTTCAGATGCAAATGTACTTATGATTTCGTCTACTACCTCACCAACGCTTTCATAATTCTCATCTACTTTTATCTTTCCACTTTCAATCCGGGCCATATCAAGTACATTATTGATGATGGACAATAACAGTTTCCCTGATTGTTCGATTTTCTTCTGATAATCCAGTTGCTTCGGCTCTGTCAGTTGTGATTTCATCAGCTGATTATATCCCAGTATCACATTCATTGGCGTACGGATATCATGGGACATATTATTCAGAAATTCCGTTTTGGCTTTATTGGAATTTTCTGCGGCAGCATATGCTTTTTTCAGCTTTTCTTCCTGCATACGCTCTTTTTTTATCAGACTGTCAATATTTCTTGTTCCGACTACAGCCACCCTTGCTCCGTCTTTTTTCTTTACGTATGCCACTCTTACCTGATGATAAATGATCTCCGTTCCCGACTTAAACTCGTATGTCATGGAATAATCCTCTTTCTGTGAACGCAGAGTTTCCAGACCCAACTGCTTTTCAAATTCTCCGTTGGTGTTATCAGATACCATCGTCTCGGCATAAGAAGGAATTATTTGTGACCATCTGTTATCACATTTTCTGCAGAAATCTGAAATAATCTTTCCATTTTCTTCAGACTCGCGATAAGAAAATACTCGATCTTTATCCAGTTCTACTGCCAGAACAGAAAAATATTCTTTTCCAAGGCCTTCGATAATCTCTCTTTGAAGCTCTATCTCCTGTTCTTTTTTAATGATTTCATCTACAGAACGGAAACCGAGGATGATCTTAAAATGATCTTCCTCATTGGATAAACGTACTGCGTTTGCCAAAAAATGTCTGAAGCCACTCCCATTTGGTATCGTCTTATAATAAATCTCTATACTGTCTGTTTCCTGTAATTCATTCATAAGATACTCCGGCAAAAGTCTTTCCAGATACTCCGGAGCAGATTCTTTGATAAGGACATTTTCGAAAAAATACCGGACTCTCTCCGAATAGCAGTTACTTTCACGAACTAACTTTTGCTTTTCTTCAGGGTCATGGTGCGTAAAGGCATCCCCTTTTACGACTTCAAATGTTTCCTGCCTTAAATCACACAAAAGTACCGTTGTATAATCTCTGGATAAAGCTGATAATATCCGGTTACGTTCGTTCAGAATCTGGTTGCTGTCTTCCAGTTCTTTCTCGTTTTTTTCTTTGCCTTTAACAAAATCCGTAATATCTGTGATATCTCCCTGGAAGAATATCTGATTACCGGATTTCACCAATGTTGTGGCATCTGTGACCCAATGATAGCCATCCTTTCCAAGCAGCCGGTAAATCTGATCCTGTGTAAATCCATGTCCGCATGTATCAAGAATACGGGCGGTATATTTTGCAGAAAGATGCCGGTCATCCGGATGAAGCATATTGTCAAACTTATTATGGAATTCTGTTTTGATCTCTTCTCTGGTCCACCCAAGAATCGCAAGGAACCTGTCACTGATATATATGAATGGATGCCCCTCCTCCAGGGAACATCTGTGATAGCCGCCAGGGATATTATCGATTGTTGCCTGAGACAGTATATTTTGCTCTTCCAGTTTCTTATGCCTTTCCACGAAGGATGTCATATCTTGGCAGGCACTGATAATAGCCAGTTTCCCCTCCTCTGTCCGTATGACTTTTCCTTTATCAACCGTCCAGAACCAGGATCCGTCTTTTCGCGGCATACGATATGTGGTCTCATAGGTTAATCCCTCATAATACTTACCCCCCCCCCGATATCCTTTATGACCTGTTCTCTGTCATCGGGATGAATCGTATTAATAACTTTTCCGTCAATTGCTTCAACCATTTCTTCCACTGCATCGTAACCAAGCATTCGTGCCATTTCTTCATTGGCATAGTAAACCGGAAACTCGTTCTCACAATATCCACCGATCAGTCCCCTGGTTTCCCCCATGATCATAAAATCTGTAAGTAGCTCTTTTTGTACTTTGTCTGATACTATTAACTGTTTCATATTCCTCCCCCAGTATCCTTCAGCCTGATTTTTTGTGCAGATATAGCGATCTAATACCGCCACATAACAAAGGGTATAGCGTAACCATTACTATTACATATTATGTTCGTTATATACGAAAAAAATCTTTCTACAAAAACAGCGAAAGGCGCATATTTATACTATTATACTGCATAAAAGCAACGTAATATGATAAAAATATTATAGCAGACCACTCTACAATTGTCAGCATTTCTTGAGCTTTATGTCTATTATTTACTGAATACTTTTTCTTACTCTTCGATTTCTTTTCCATACTCTTAGGTGCATATTTAATTTCATCCATATACATACCTTAAAATCGTTTTTATAACTTCATCAATCACAATCGGCTTTGACAAATGTGCGTTCATTCCTGCATCCAGTGATGCCTGAACATCTTCTGCAAATGAATTAGCTGTCATTGCTATAATAGGAATATTTTTTCCATCCGGTCTGTCATTCATTGCCCTGATTGCTTTTGCTGCTTCATAACCATTCATTTCAGGCATCATGATATCCATCAGGATTACATCAAATGTGCCTTCCGGATGATTTCTGAAAATCTCAACAGCATTCTTTCCATCCACAGCTCTTTCTACATTCATCCTGAATTCTTCCAACTGCACGGCAGCAATCTCTGCATTCAGTTCATTATCCTCTGCAAGAAGAACATTCACACCTGTAAGATTCACCTTTTCAGAAATACCTGTGTCTGACTTATTACATTCCTTATCTGTAATTTCCAAAGGAATATCCACAGTAAATGTGGTTCCCTCATGCTTTTTACTCTGCACGGAAATGGTCCCACCCATCATATCTACATACTTCTTTACGATAGCCATCCCCAGTCCAACTCCATGGTACTGCGTTCTCACACCGGAATCTTCCTGTGCAAATTCCTCAAAAACTTCTTTTGTAAATTCCTCGCTCATGCCAATACCAGTATCCGAAATGCGGTAACGCATATTTATATATCCATCCCCGCCCTTTTCCTGACACCGAGCTTCAAATGTAATCGTCCCTCCATCCGGAGTGAATTTCACGGCATTGCTCAGAATATTGACCAGCACATCACGCAGGCGTGCAGGATCCGCAAGTACATTTGGAATCTTTGCTTCTTCACGCTGAATCTTAAAGTTGATATCCCTGTTCGTAAGAAAACCTTTTGTAATATTCAATGAAGAATCTGTAATGTTTTTCACATCCGCCGGTACTGGATTATATTTCACTTTTCCACTTTCGATGCGGGTCAGATCTAATACATCATTGATCAGCGACAGTAAATGCTCTGAGCTTTCGTCAATCTTTTCCAGACAATTTTTCACTTCGTCTGACGGATTGTTTTTCATTGCAATACCGGTAAATCCTATGATTGCATTCATCGGTGTCCTCATATCATGGGACATATGTGACAGAAATGCTGTTTTTGCCTTGTTTGCAGCCTGTGCATGCTCTGCCAGTTCCGCCATTTCCTCAGCTTTCTCCTGGGCCTCCTTCTGAGCTTTTTTTCTTGCACTGAGATGCACCATTGTCACAGACATAGCAGTCAGCAGCCATCCAAAAATAAGAAGAACCAAAACAGTAACAACAGGATGCAGACGGATCCAGTCAACAAATATCAGCTCTGTTGCTTTGTATGTGGTATACTGTGCTGCAAGATCTTCAACGAGATTTTGGGGCATGGCATACATTGCTTTCGTCAGAATACCAGCCAGCGCATGGTTCTCAATTGATGAAATTACCATGCGGTAGGTAAATGTAGGTTGTTCCAGAAGAGTATATGTCATGGTGCCCGTAGTGTCACTGTTCACAAACGCCTGTGCCATGTAATAGTAGACGAAGGCAGCATCTGCTTTACCCTCACGGACAGCTTCCATCATTTCCTGTCGGGTACTGCACATCAGTTTTTCTGCACCGGGTGCCATTGCATCTTCAATTGAATTTGATGCTGTCTGGTCAACAGTAGTAACAACATTAATTTTTCCATCAAAGTCACGCCGTGTCACCCTTGCCAGCTGCATCGTAATGAAAGGTGCAGTAATCCCCCATTTTTTCGTCTCAGCATAGTTATCTGTTTCCAGGCGTGCATCGATGCTTATATCTGTGGTTTCCTTATTTTTCTGATAGGCAATATACTCATCTCTGGTGGCAGGTGTAAGAAACTCATAGGAAATCCCGGCATAGTCTGCAATTTTCCGGAAGTAATCCGGGATAATACCCTTCATCTCACCATTTTCATTATAAGAATATGGATAACGGGTCGGATCACACAGAACATGAATCGGGTTGTCCTTGGAATACTGTGAAATAATACTTTTTTCTTTCTCCGTATATTCCAGATTCTTAGTTTCTATGCTTTCATAATTTTTATTATAAAGTGTCGTTTTCCAGTTACCCTCAACTGCATTCATCTGGTCGATTGCATAATTAATCTCATTCAGCAATTCTGTATTACCTTTTTTAACAATGACATAGAAATCGCTACTGTCAAATTTATCCACGATACGCTCATTGTTTGTTTTTCTCAGAGAAGTGGCAGCAATAGCATCAACATTTCCGCTCAGAAGAGCTTCCTCCATCTCTGCTGTCGTATCAAAATAAAATGGATCATATGTAAATCCTTTATTGCCTGCAAAATCCGCAAACTCTTTATCTCGTGAGCTTCCGTTCAAAAGTGCCACACGCATACCGTTGTAAGTACTGTAATTGCCATCCACAATCGTGTTGTTGTCACTGCGGACGGTCAGAATCCCATTATTGGTTCCGATCGGACGTGAAAAATCAAACTTTTCTTCTCTTTCCGGTGTTTTGCGGGCAGATGTTACCATATCAATCTCGCCATCTTCAAGCATCTGCTGCATATCATCCCAGCTCTTATCATATCCGACATATTCGTAATCTACATCCCAATAACGTGCCATCAGCCGAAGAAAATCATAGCCATACCCACTGCGGTTGCCTTCTTCATCCATCACATGATAACCATCCATGGCAAAGAAACCGACTTTGACAGTTTCATGCTGCGAACTGTCCTCGGCTGCATATGCAGTCTGGGGAGAAAATATCATACACACGCATACAAAAACCAGGAACACTGCCACATATTTCTTTGCTCTCAAAATCATATTAAATCTCCTGTCTGTCTGTCTGTCTGTCTGTCTGTCTGTCTGTCTGTCTGTCTGTCTGTCTGTCTGTCTGTCTGTCAAATATATTTCTCTATACATCTCCTTGTCAACTCCCTGGTTTAATAAAATTGCACTGCCGCATCAAATCCATTTGTCACTGTTCAGTGACCTGCGGTTCGGTACCCCCCCACCAGATTTTATGCTTCTGATCGTCTTTTCCAGCACCTTCATCTCAACCGGTTTTGAAATATGTGCAGTCATACCAGCTGCCAGAGAATGCTGAATGTCCTCTGAGAATGCATTGGCAGTCATGGCAATGATCGGAATCTTCTTTGCCAGTTCATGGGAACTTCTGCGAATTGCCTTCGTCGCCTCATAGCCATTCATAACAGGCATCTGCACATCCATCAGTATCATGTCATAATCACCTGGAGCAGACTGTTCAAATGCTTTCAAAATCTCTTCGCCATTTTCACAGATAGTACATTCCGCACCTTCAATCTTTAACAGTTCTGTCAGGATCTCTGCGTTCAGCTCATTATCCTCTGCACACAGGAATCTCATTCCCTGAAGGATATTTCCATCCTGCTCATCTGTTTCTTCTTGTGCTGCCAGAGCGGCCGTTCTATCCTCTGCAATTTTCAGATCCATGAGAATCTCAAAACAGCTTCCCTGTCCCAGTTCACTTTCCACATCAATGGTACCTCCCATTGCCTCAACCAGGTTCTTAGTAATCGCCATTCCAAGTCCGGTTCCCTGTATTTTGTTTGTAAGGGAACTTTCCGCACGGGTAAACGCATCAAAAATTGTATCCTTGAAATCTGACGCCATTCCCATACCATTGTCATAGACTAAAAAGCGGTACTTTGCATAGACAGATGACTTTGTCTCACATTCTTCTACCAGAAGCTGAATTTTTCCACCCTCCTGCGTATATTTTATGGCATTAGACAGCAGATTACTGAAAATCTGCATCAAATGAACCTGATCACCATTCACCCACTCATGGTGAATATTTTCTTTTATGATTGTAAGGGTCTGCTGCTTTTCATATATTTGAGAATGAAATATAGTGTCAAGTTCCTGCATAAATTCCAAAATTGAAAAATCAGAGTACTTAAAAACCGTTTTTCCTGCCTCAATCTTGCTCATATCCAAAACATCATTAATAATTCCTAACAGATGCTGTGATGAAATATCTATTTTATCTGCATACTCTATAACCTTTGCTTTATTACCTGCATCATGTCTGATCAAAGATGTAATACCAATGATTGCATTCATAGGTGTGCGAATATCATGTGACATATTAGACAGGAAATCCGTTTTCGCCTTATTTGCATTTTCAGCTGTCTGTAAAGCCTCTGTTGCAATGTTCTTTGCCTTTTTCAGTTTTTGATTGACTACTTCCATTTCCTTCATTGTTTGTAAATGAAGTTCATTATTTCTTTTTTCATATTCTGCTTTTTGATCTGCAAGACTAAGTCTGGAAATACTGTAGAATAATCCGGCAAAAAGTAAAAGTATAGAACCTGCCATGAGTATTGTTGTAAACAGCACCGTTTTCTGGTAATCCATCAGCACATTGTCAACAACTCCCTTCGCCACAATGCATACCAAAATGGTGTTGTTGCTTTCTATCGGGCAATACCCCAGATAATAGGGGTTCTGTTTTCCCAAAAGTGCAACTCCGGATTCTCTGTTATCAAACTTCTTTTTGAACAAATCAGCTTCCTCTTCTGTAACAGCCTGTTCCCCTTTTAAATGTTTTAACAAAGAATAATTACGCAGGTATTTATCACCACTCTGGTTCGTATACGTAATATTTCCGTCATGATCCAACATGAACAAATATGCATTCCCATCATAACCTTTCAGTTTTAACATGGAATCCAGTTTCGAATGATCATACACAGTTCCAATTGCCGTATAAGTTTCCCCATCGATCGTATATTCCTGACATGGGATCGCAACCAGATAACCGTCTTTTTTCTTCTGATCATAATCAAGACGCACCAGTTTTCCAATATTGTATCCATTCTTTAAGTCCAGCAGAAGTTTACTTGGCATATCAATCCGCATTTTTGTTCCACCTGCTGATATTGCCTGACCATTCTCCTGAATGAATATAAGGGTACTTTCCGATTCTTTTTCCCATGCCTCAAAGAAACTTTTGTTCACATCCGTTTCAAGAGACAGCTCCCTCTCATGAAGTAAAAATTCCTCAACCAACTGCAGCTGGCTGTAGTATCCACTCACCTGAAGATCATAGGTCTGCTGTATCTGTTCAACAACAGCTCCCATACTGCTTTTTCCGTTTTCGCTGATATACTTCTTAGACTTACTTATCAGATACTTGATACAACCTAAGCTTAAAAGAATAATAAGTAGTATAAGCAACAGCCTTGTTATTTTTTTTCTTTTATTTACCGTTTGTTCTATCTCCACTTTTACTGTTCAACCTCTATATAGTCTTCCGGTGCTGACGGCTGCTGTCCTTTTGACATTGCTTCGATCCATGCACTTGATAATGTTGTCTCTTTAAGCTGCTCAATCTCACATTTCGAATTTATTTTTTTCAATACAGACATTGTGGTGTCTGTAAGAAGAATAGAGTATTCCTTTTCTTTGTCTATTTTCTTATCGTTAACTGTTAAGTCCTTTAACGAAAATCCACTTTCCTCTTGATTGACGATCATTTTCATACCGGATGCAATTGGTAATTCGTATTTATTGGTTACGTAAAAATTCTCATCCGCATCGGCGAGATAATTTTCCACGAGTTCACAAACCTGTTTACCATTGATTTTTGCAACATATAATGCTGTATCTGAACTCTTCGCTGTCATCATGCCAACCCGGCTGCTGGTGCATTCTCCTTTGTACATAGAGGAAGTGAAATAATAATATGGTGCCAGCGCCAGCTGTGCATCATTTTCTTCTCTGATCGTAGTTAAAATGGAAGATGCTGCATCACGGCCATTTCTATCGTTCAGTGAAATGGAATATTCATTTTCAAAATTCACCGTTGCTTTTTCTTCTGGATCTTTACGATTTATTGCACTGCGAAAAGTATCATAAGCCTGTGTTTCATCCATTTCTCCTGACAGTAATCCGTGAACAGCCTCAAGACTTGCATCAAATGATTTTTGAGCGGAATACCGGATATAAACAGCATTATTATTAATTTCCTCTTCCAGTCCAGGCACATCCTGCATCATGGTTGGAACATCTGTATTCAATGAAATAACACCGCTTCCATCCGCAATCAGCTTTTGCCCCTCTTCTGAAATCATACAATCCAGCACATCCAGTGCAGTATCCAGTTTCTCCCGGTCTTTTTCCAGGTTTTTGTTAAATGCAATGTTTAAGGACGGAGTCATGTACACATAGGATTCATCCGATGTCTGTGAAAAGTAAGGAATACGGATCAGATCCGCATCCATCTGTTTCTGCAGCTGCTGCATAACCGTCGGATGTCCATGAAACATTGCTGATTTTCCCTCGACAAACATCTGGGTTCCTGTATTGATGTCAATATTGATATCTTCTTTACCAAAGTGCGAGTCCTTAAGAAACTGACTGGTTTCTGAAAAAATACGTTTCCATAATGTATCATCAAACTTTACTTCATCCGCTGCAGTCTCTGCACCGTTTCGCCATTCAATACCATCCAGGCTTGTAAACTCACCGATTGCCGCTGCCTGGATGATTTCATTATTAGACCAGTCTTCACCAATATCCATGGAATACGGTTTTATGCCATTATCATAAAACTGCTGACAGGCCTGTACATATTCCTCATAATTTTCTGGAATCTTTACGCCATACTGATCAAACAGTGTTTTGTTGGCAATGATCGTCTGCGGAATACCACAGATTGGCAGCCACTGGATTTCATCCTCCGCATTCTTATAATATTGCACCGCATAAGAATAGTACTTGGAAACAACATCATAAGAAGCAAAATCCATAAGATAAGGCTGTAAGTCCTGTGCATCTGTTCCAGAGAATCGACGTACTGTTATGATATCCGGTAATTCATCATGTTCTTTAAAATAACTGTATAAATCAGTATCATTGTTACCAATAATAAATTCAATATCCTGATCTGGGAACTGTTCATGGATATAGGGTGCAATATTTTTCATCAAACGATTTTCCCATAGATAAACGGTAAGATGATCATCATTTTTAGATACCTCTTTCTTTGACTGTCCACATCCAGACAAGACAGCAGTTGCTACAAGTACACCTGACACCACTGCTGTCAGACAACTTTTTACCTTTTTCATACTTTTATTTTCCTTATTCTTTCCTGATAAAATCATTATTGTTACGTCTATGAAATAACATCGTTAAAAAAGCACTGTCAGACAGACAGTGCACCTCATTTCATGCAACTGGCTGCCATTTTACAGGCCCTGTAGCTTTGCGTCCCAGACTTTCATCTGGTTTGCCGATTTCCTTATTATAGCTTTAATCTTATGCCCAAAATTGATTTTATTATACTTTAACGTTCAATTATACACAAGAAAAATTTACCGTTTTAGCACCCGAAAAACAAAAAAGAACAGCCGATACATATACTCGAACTGTTCTTCTACTTTTGAAGTCAATGAAGCATTGACATTACTGTTTCCTGCCCATTTGTATTCAGATCATTCCATATCCTTAAAACTTCCTCCCGCTCTTCTGTCAGATCTTCCATATACTTCTGATACTCTTCATTACCTTTTCCTTGCTGATAACTGATCCAACTTTCATCTGTCAATTTCATTTCATTCTGCATTTTTAACAAATGTAGCAAGAATTCTCCCACCTCTTCAGGTGGTGAGATGAATTGCACATCTGGGCATATCTGCTCAAAAAATCCCTATAGTACAAAAGAAACACTTGTTCTCCATCCCCTGATGTAGTATACTAAAAAAGAACAATTAGTTCATAAATACATATCAGTCGATAAAAGAAAATGAATGATAAATATAATGGAATTAGACAATAATTCCCATTCAGTATTTCTACTATACTATCACCTGGTGATGGTTATAAAATACAGAAGGTGAGAAGAATGAACCGCGCCGTAAAAATAAGGATCTATCCAAATAAAGAGCAGAAAGTCCAGATAGAGAAAACAATCGGCTGCAGCCGCTTTATCTATAACCAGATGCTCGCGGACAAGATCAGCTATTACCAGAAAGAAAAAAAGATGCTCCGGAACACACCGGCCGGATATAAGAAGGAATATCCCTGGCTGAAGGAGGTAGACTCCCTTGCCCTGGCGAATGTGCAGCTGCATCTGGAAAGTGCGTTCCGGAAGTTCTTCCGGGAACCATCCTGCGGATTTCCACGTTATAAATCAAAGAAGCATACAAGAAATTCGTATACGACCAATGCAGTAAACGGGAATATCCTTTTGCAGGATAGCCATCTGAAGCTTCCGAAGATGGCTGCCATAAAGATAAAACTCCACCGGCAGATTCCGTCAGACTGGAAGCTGAGATCCGTAACTGTGAGCCGTGAGCCATCCGGGAAATATTTTGCAAGTCTTTTGTTCTGCTGTGAGAACCAAACCGTGGAAAAAAGACCGGCAGAGAGATTTCTTGGGATCGATTTTGCCATGCAGGGAATGTGTGTATTTTCTACAGGAGAAAGAGCTGGGTATCCTATGTTTTACAGAAAAGCAGAGAAAAAACTTGCAAGGGAACAGAGAAAGCTCTCCCACTGTGAAAAAGGAAGCCGGAACTATCAGAAACAGAAGAAACGGGTAGCTTTATGTCATGAAAAGATAAAGAACCAGAGAAAAGATTTCCAGCATAAGCTCAGCAGGGAGCTTGCTGAAAGATATGATGCAGTATGCGTGGAAGATCTGAACCTGAAGGGAATGTCCGGAGGCCTGCATCTTGGGAAAGGCGTGCAGGATAACGGGTACGGGCAGTTTCTGTCCATGCTTGGATACAAGCTGGAAGAGCGCGGAAAACATCTTATAAAAGTAGACCGTTATTTTGCATCCAGCAAGATCTGCAGTGTATGCGGACATAAGAAAAAGGAACTAGCATTGTCGGATAGAATGTATGTCTGTGAATGTGGAAACAGGATGGACCGGGATGTGAATGCAGCAGTCAACATCCGGGAAGAAGGAAAAAGGATCTATAAAGAATGTGCCTGACGGCACAAGAAAAAAATCCGTAACCGGATAAACATAAAAAACAAAACCGCAGGACACGCGGGGATAGCCTGTTTTAGCTTTGCCCTAAAGGGCAATCGAGCAGGAAGCCCCCACTTCAAAATCGTAAGATTTAAGTGGTGGGAGCATGTCACTTTGATATGAAAAATGAGCAGTAATACTGCTGATGCTACCTGTCCAATTACAGTTGCGTAGGCTGCGCCTTTCACTCCCATTTCCGGGCAAGGTCCAATACCGTAGATCATGATCGGATCAAGGATGATATTTACAACCGCTCCAACCACCTGACCAATTGTGGAATAAAGAGAACGGCCTGTTGCCTGGAGTAACTTTTCAAATAGAGAAAAGAAAATAATACCAAAAGAAATTACGCAACATATCCTCAGATAGCTGACCCCCATCTCAAGTACTTCTGTATCTACTGTCTGCGATGAAATATATGCTTTCACCCCAAAGATACCAAACAATAAGCAAACCGCATAAATGATCACTCCCAGAAACAGACTGCTTCCGTCAGCCCCTCCGACTTCATAAAGAAGAGTTCGTTTCCTGCTCAGGTTTCTCGATTCTGAGCATGCGATATCCGATTCCTATGTGTGTCTGGATATATTGTACACCGTTTTTTTCAGGCTCCAGTTTTTTCCGCAGTGTTGCCATAAAGACCCTGAGAGAAGCAACATCGTTTTCCGAGCAGCGTCCCCATATCTGCTGAGTAATATATGTATGTGTCAATACTTTTCCAATATTACGGGATAAAAGGCAGAGCAGCTTATACTCAATGGGCGTCAGATGCAGTTCTCTATCCTTCAGGAATGTGCAGCCAGCCGTGTAATCTATCTTTAATCCACCATTTTCAAAAACAGATGTTTCCGGCTGTTTTCCTGCCTGCGTTATGGCAAGCCGCCTTTGACTGACACGGATACGCGCAAGTAATTCTTCTACTGAAAATGGTTTTGTGATATAATCATCTGCACCCGCATCCAGTGCCTCTATTTTGTCCATATCTTCACTTCTGGCACTGATCACGATAATAGGCATATTCGACCAGGTACGGATTTTCTTTATTACCTCTACTCCTTCCATATCAGGAAGACCAAGATCCAGAAGAACGATATCCGGATTATGTGATGAAGCCTCCAGAATGGCTGAAGCCCCATTTTCTGCAGCCAGATATTTATAGTCATGTGTTTTTAATGTGGTAACGATCAGGTTCCGTATGGGTCTGTCATCCTCAACCACCAGAATTAATGTCTTATTCATTTAATGTCACCTCGCTTAATGGTAAAGTAAAAGTAAAATTACATCCATGCGGAGCATGATCCGAAAGAACCAGGGTTCCATCGTGAGCTTCTATGATAGAGCGGCAAAGTGCCAGGCCAAGCCCCAGACTCCGTTGGCTGTCTGCAACGGTTGTTTTTCCTGTATAAAACATCTCAAAAATATGTGGCTTCATTTCATCCGGAATTCCGGGGCCGTTATCTTCCACGCTTATCTGTGCTTTCCCGGCTTTTTTAACCCCCCGAATGCTGATGACAGAGCCTGACGGCGTATATTTTATCGCATTATCGATCAAATTTACCAGAACCTGTATAATAAGATGCACGTCCATACGTGTAAGAACAAGTTCTTCACAGTCCGCCACGATCTTATACTCATCATGTTTCCGGCTGATATGTCGGAGTGACTCTGCTATTACCTCATCCAAAAGCTGATCCGTAAATTTAAACTTCAATCTTCCATCATTGATCCTGGTGATTGAAAGCAGGTTTTCCACAACTCCGATCAGCCACTCTGCATCATCATGAATGTCCGTGTAAATCTGATACTTTGTAGCTTCATCCAGACGGTCACTGTTACTGAGAAGCATATCTGCATTTCCTGAAATGGAACAAAGCGGCGTACGCAGATCATGGGAGATTGCCCGAAGAAGATCGCCACGCAGCTGCTCATTTTTTGCTAAAACCGCATTTCTCTCTTTTTCTATGGCATTTTGTACATTCTCCATTGCAAGTGCACATTCATTTATTACAGACAGCAGGATGCTGTATTCAAAAGAGTCCAGTGTTTCTTTTTGCAGAGGGATCCCAATTACGCCATAAACATTATTTCCGCTTCGGATTGCCAGATATAAGCATTTTGCCTGTGAAAAATGCTGCGTGGATGCGCCGGCACGCTGTCTGTTTTCATAAGTCCATCTGGCCGCCTGTTGTTCTTCCTGTGTCAGAAAATCCTCTGTGCTTTCTTTTTCCCCGGAAAAAAGCTTTCCTTCTGATAAAGTTCCATTTTCCACAACATATGCCGTGATGCTGCGGTTTAACAGACGTATCAGTTGTGTACAGGTAACTCCGAGGATTTCTGTCTCACTTTTTGCCTTTTGCAGCAAACGATCCGTATCAAACAGAACCTGTGCACGAAAGGCAAGCTGTGAAGACAGCTTTGCATGCATTTTCAGCTTTGCCGCAAGGGTTCCTGTAAGTACGGACAAAATAAGCATTATGAAAAATGTCACCGGATATCCCACCGCATATGTCTCAAAAGACATCCTTGGCTCCGTCAGGAAAAAGCAAAATAAGAATACACTTAAAAAGGATCCGGCTACACTGCAAAGATAACCATCTGTCACGATCGAAGTTATCAATACGCCCAGAATGTATATCGTTACAATATTTGTATCTGTAAGATCCAGTTTCTGAAACAACAGGCCAATCAAAGTGCATACTGCAAATATAAAAACCGTCAGCAAGTAATCTTTTGCGGACGGTTTTTCCACATACCATGCAAATGGCCGTTTCGGATAGGTTCTGTTTTTTACTGTATCCTCCATTTTCAAGCTCATTCTGTCATTCTCCTTCTGCTACTGTTTTCTGGAATTATATCACGCAGCTGTTCTGTGGTCAAAATTTTTTCTTCATGGCAATGAGCTATATGCGGAAGCACTTCTGAAGAGCTCTGTACTCTCCTAATACCAGTAATTTATCATTCTCTGCAAAATACGTTTCCGGAGAAATTGCAATACTGAATTCCTCTTCATTTTTTACTGCCAGGATATTAATATTGTAGCGTTTTCTGATGTCAAGTCCACCCACTGTTTTTCCAACCCATTCTTCCGGCACTTCCACTTCAAAAATTGCATGGGAAGCGTCCACCTCCATATAATCCAGGATATGATCATCTGTATAACGGATGGATGCCCATTTTGCCACCTGCTTTTCCGGATAAACTACCTTATCGGCACCATTGCGTAAAAGAAATTTTTCCTGAACATCACGTTCAGCTCTGGATATCACCAATTTTGCGCCCAGTTCTTTTAGAAGGGATGTTGTTTCAAGAGAATTTTGAAAGCTGTCTCCAATGGTCACAAAACAAATGTCGTAGTTTCCAATTCCAAGGGACTGTAAAAATTCAGCATTGGTACTGTCACCAATCTGAGCATTCGTCACAAACGACAGTACTTTGTCCACTCTTTCTTCCTTCCAGTCAACTGCCATAACTTCATGTCCCAGCTGATTGAGCTGCATGGCAATATGTATTCCAAACCTTCCAAGTCCAATAATCAATACATTTTTCATAATATTATTTTTCTCCTTCTTATCCAACTGTGATTTTTTCCAGAGGAAGCTTTGCATTTCCCTTATTTCTTCCGGAAAATACCGCATAGATCAGGGTCAGACCACCTACACGTCCCAAGTACATCAGTATGATCAACACGACTTGTGAAAAAATATGAAGTTCCGGTGTAATTCCCAGAGTCAGACCTACCGTACCAACAGCTGAAGCAGCTTCGTACAGACAATCTAAAAGTGGAAGGCCTTCGTACACACTGATCGCTATTCCGCCGCCAAAGAACAAGGCAAAATATAACATGGCGATTGTCGCTGCATTTTTTATCACATGATATTCAAGTCTTCGACCAAAAGCCCCTGCATTTTCCTGACTTCGAAATGTCGCAATTGCATTTAAAATAAGTACTGAAAAAGTTGTTGTTTTCATTCCACCTGCTGTAGATCCCGGTGAACCACCAATTAGCATTAACAATATCATAACTGCTTTTGATGCCTCACTCATCTCTGAAATGTTTATAGTATTAAATCCGGCAGTTCTTGTCGTTACCGATTGAAACGCTGCTGCCAACAGGCGTTTTCCCATGGGTAATTTTGTCAGATCACAGATATAGAAAAAAACTGCCGGAAATAAGATCAGACATGCGGTAGTCATGAGAATGATCTTGCTTTGCATGCGGTAGCGTTTAAAGTTCAGTTTATTTGTATAAATATCATCCCATGTGAGAAAACCTATTCCCCCTGTAATGATCAACAGCATAATTACCAGATTTATAAGTATATTTCCGGAATACCCTGTCAGCGATGGAAAGATACTGGAAGCTGTCCCCAGAATATCAAAGCCGGCATTACAAAAAGCAGAGATTGAATGAAAAATTGACATCCAGATTCCCTTTTTCCCAAAATCCACCAGAAAAACCGGCAGAAGCAGCAACGCCCCCGCTGCTTCGATCAAAAATGTTCCCCTCAAAATAAACTTTGTTAGTCTGACGATTCCTCCGACTTTTGGAGCTGAAATTGCATCCTGCATGGTGCTTCTTTGCATGAGGGATATTTTCTTTCCGGAAAGAAGGGAAACAGACGCAGCCACAGTCACTACTCCAAGCCCACCTGTTTGTATGAGTGCAAGAATGATCGTCTGGCCTGCCAGGGACCAGTAGCTTCCAGTGTCCTTTACCACAAGACCTGTAACACATACCGCCGAAGTGGCTGTAAAAAGTGCCTCATGAAATGGTGTGATCACTTTCTCCGTAGAAGAAAATGGAAGCATCAGCAGAACGGTTCCCAAAAGGATCACTCCTGCAAACCCCATGATAATCAGCTGAAAAGATGTCATATGTTTTTTCTTATATGATTTTTCCGGCATAAATGATCAGAACTCCTTATCAATACTTTTAACAGTGCTATCCTCGTAATGCATTTTATTATATATAACTACTTTCAAAGATAGTATAAAAGTCTCTGCTTTCGTATTAAGATTTTATAAAGATATGATATTGAATTGAGAATTATTTTAACCGAATCAAGGAAATTACCTGCTTTGATAAGTCTAAGCAATACCTTAATACTACAGTTTTTAATTGTAAACTCATTCTATATTTATAGTTGACAATAGATATTTCTATGTGATAAAGTGATACCCGTACAAAAAAATCAAAAGGAAGGTATTGACATGAACACTGCAGCATGCGAAAAAGAAGCTCCATCGCTTTCCAGAGATGAAGCCATTGCAATTTTAGATACTCCGGACGAAAAACTTGAGGCACTGATCGACCGTGCCAGCAGTTTACGTTACAAATATAAGGGAAACCGGGTAAGCATCCACATCCTTACCAATGCCCGCAGCGGTAACTGTTCCCAGGATTGTGCCTACTGTGCCCAGTCATGTCGTTCCACTGCCGATATTGATAAATACAAATGGGTAGATGAAGACAAATTATATCAGGACAATGATTTTGTAAATGATTATCATTTATCCAGACATTGTATCGGACTGAGTGGTATGAAATTTACAGATAAAGAAATCGAGGAGCTGGCCCGCAGGATCCGCAAAATGAAAGAACACGGAACTCATCTCTGCTGCTCCATAGGCTTTCTCACAGAGCACCAGGCAAAAATGCTCAAAGAGGCTGGTCTTGACCGGATCAATCATAACCTGAACAGCAGCCGTTCCTTTTATCATAATATCTGCAGTACACATACCTTTGACCAGCGTGTCCGGAATATCCATATGCTTCAGGGACTTGGTTTCGAGATCTGCAGCGGCGGTATCATTGGCATGGGTGAAAGCAAGGCGGACGTTGTTGACATGCTTCTGGAATTACGTGAGATCCAGCCGGAAGCACTGCCGATCAACTTTCTTCTTCCGATCAAGGGAACTCCTCTCGGAAATGCAGATATTTCCCAGCTGACAACAGAATACTGCATGAAAGTCCTCTGCCTGGCAAGACTTCTTGTACCTAAAGCAGATATCCGATGTGCTGCCGGAAGAGAAGTTTATTTTAAAGGCGAAGAAAAAAAACTGCTCAGTGTTGTGGATTCTATTTTTGCTTCCGGTTATCTTACAGAAGGTGGCCAGGGAATCGAAGATACTCTGAAAACCATTACAGATGCAGGATTCACCTATGAGATCGAATCTGCGTAAGCATCCTTATGGCATATGATCTTTCATACACACTTACAGCATTTCATTGCTTACCCAAACCAGTAAATACATTACCTTTTTCAAAGGAGGCTCTTTCAATATGAATCAGACAAATACTGTCTCTGCACCACGTACAAAAACCTACGAGATCACCATGACCGCTCTTATGGCAGCTGTCACCTGTATACTTGCGCCGCTGTCCATTCCAATCGGTCCGGTTCCGATCTCATTTACCAATCTTGCCATCTACCTGTCCCTGTATCTTCTCGGATGGAAAAAAGGAACCATCAGCTATCTGATCTATCTGCTGCTTGGCCTTGTAGGTCTTCCGGTATTTTCCGGATTTACCGGCGGTCCTGCAAAGCTGGCCGGTCCTACAGGCGGTTACATCATCGGCTTTATCGTTATGGCTGTTATTGCCGGACTGGTAATTGACAACTGCCATAAGCCTCTGATCCAGCTCGTTGGTATGATCGCAGGAACAATCGTATGCTATCTTTTCGGAACTGTATGGTTCTGCATTGTTGCAGATTCCACTTTCAAAGCAGCTCTTGGAATCTGTGTAATTCCGTTTATCCCGGCAGATCTCATAAAAATGATCATCGCCATGATCATCGGACCAATGATAAAGAAAAGAATTCGATAGGCTGAAACTCTGTACTAAAAGAGGCAGCAGGAAATTTCCAACATTTCCTGCTGCCTCTTTATCGCATTTCATTTTTCTTATCTGAGTTTTTTCTTCAGTTCCTGGATCAGTTCAAAATAATCTCTGTGTTTCATCTCCGGGAAAGCCTTAATGATTCTTCCCTGACCGAATACGGTATGGTTTGTGATAGAGTTTGACAGCTCATCAAACTGTGCCTGAAGCTCCGCTTTCTTCATCCGAAGCATTTCGGCAGATTTTTCTCTCTGAGCCACAGTCGCATCTCTGAGCTCTGCCTTAGCAAGAGCAACCTGAACCTTTCCCTCTCCCACCTTCTGTGCTGTATCAATGGTAGTTGTTGCCAGAGTATCACTGAGCTTATCGCTCACGATCCGCAGATCTGCACGTACCTTATCCAGTCGGGTAAGCTTCTTATTCAGTCCGCGGATCACCGCTACTGTTACAATAAAATCTGCCAGATACACCGCATACAAAATTGCCATAACAACCCATTCCAGTGTGGAAGGTGTATGAGAAGCCTGACGCTCCACATACTTCTGAAAAACCTTTACAACCATCACAATGGCAAGTCCCCATATCAGGGAAAACTCAAGACAGATATAGCCGTGAAAATTCAGCGGCTTATTGGAATAATCCCACCATCTTGCATGAAAGCATACATCCAGAAGCCATCCGGCAACCAGCTCTACCGCAGTTGCAAGAACGATTCCAAACAGAAAGATCATTCCTTCACTCATCTGATGTCCGCCGCTCTGAAGCGTATTAAGCAGTGCAAACACGGAAAGTACACCAAATCCGTACACCGGGCATACCGGACCGTTGAGAAATCCCCGGTTTATAACCTTTCCTAATGTTACTGCATGGAAGATAACTTCAACGACCCATCCTCCAAAAGAATAAAACAAAAAATACAGACATATCTGAAAATACGTCATCCCGCAAATCATCCTGTCCTCCTCCTTTACAGCTGTCAAGATTCCGGCAGCTATTTCAGGGTCAGTACCATCACCTCTGCCGGGGTGATTTTGATTATATCATATCACCCCCTCATTTACATCCCTTTATCCGGTCATTCTTCAGAAACAATTTCTTTTTTCGCACGGGTGAAGTACAGAAAGAATCCGATGTTCAGAATGATTCCCACTGTGGTAGATACCGGTGCTGCAAGACCGATCTTTGTCAGGCTGGCATCCGGCTGGATACTCATGAAGTACGCCATTGGAAGTCGTACCAGAAGCGTCTGTACCAGGCCCTGGACCATAACCCAGATGGTCTGGTTGTTTCCGTTGAAATAGCCTATCATACTGAACAGAACAGCTGTAACCAGTGTTTCCGGTGCAAAGCCCTTCAGATAATCAAAGCCCTTTTGGATAACACCGGCATCTGTGGAGAAGAATCCTGCCAGTACATCCCCCTTCAGAAGGATCAGGATAAATACCAGGCATCCCACAGACAGACCAACTCCAATTCCCGTAAGCATAGATTTTCTCGCACGTTTTGGCTTTCCGGCTCCTACGTTCTGTGAAACAAAGGAAGCCATGGACTGCATCAGAGAGCTTGGAACCAGCATGGCAAAGTTTACGATCTTACATGCAACTCCGTAACCGGAGGATGCTTCCAGACCCAGGCGATTGACAAATGCGCACAAGGCCAAGAATGAAATCTGGGTCAGGAATTCCTGAAGTGCCAGCGGCAGTCCGATCTTAAGAAAACGTCTGCACTGGGGATTCAGCCGGAAATCTTTCTTTGTGATGGTAAACGGCAGCTCCTTCTTTATCAGCAGAACTACTGCAAATACAACACTTAAGGCCTGAGCAGAAACCGTAGCAATAGCTGCTCCTGCTGCATCCATATGTAACCCGGCTACCAGTACCAGATCTCCGATCACATTTACAATACATGCCACCAGCACAAACAGCAACGGAGATTTACTGTCACCCAGGCCACGGAAGATGGCAGACAGCAGGTTATACGCCACAATAAAGAAAATTCCGCTTCCACAGATCCGTACATAAGATGCAGTCAGCGCTACCGCTTCTTCCGGTGCCTGCATCAGCACGGAGATCGGATGTGCAAAGCCTACCATAACAATAAACAGCACGATCGATATCATGGTAAAGACGATCGCAGCCCCACCGATGACGGAGCTGATCTGCTCCGGTCTTTTTTCTCCAAGATAACGTGCGATCAGAACTGTGATACCCATAGCAAACTGAATCACTACAAAGGTAACCAGATTCAGTACCTGACTTCCGGTGGAAACCGCTGACAATCCGGATGTGGAACCAAATCTCCCCACCACAAGAAGGTCAACTGCACCATAGGCTGCCTGCAGGATCAATGCGCCGAGTACCGGCATCATAAATGCAACCAGCTTCTTCAGGATATTTCCCTGGGTAAAATCTGCCTTATCACTTGTCATAATCTACTCTCCTGTCACACATAATCTGATAAAATTTCCCGATGGTCCGGATCATACTGTCTGCTTCTTCTTCGGAAATCTCTGAAAGATAGGGCGCCAGACTGCTGAAATAATCCTGATCATACTTTCTGGAAAGCCTCTCTCCTTTTTCTGTTATGGAGATGTAAGTAACGCGCCCGTCATCCGGAGATGTAAGCTTCTGCAGATATCCCTTTGCCTCCATTTCTTTCACTGTTCTGGTGACACCGGGACGTGGCAGGTTCATGGCATCACTGATATCAGAGAGCCGGATATCCTTTTTTTCCCTCTGCAGGGAATGGATCACATCCAGATACTGAATGTAGGATGGCATCACCCCCTGGGGCAGTGGCGGAAGCATATCCCGGATCCGCTTTGCCTGATAAAATGCATCAAACATCCGCTTGATCTTTTCATTTGTCATAAAAAAACTCCTCATATAATTATCTTAGTTAATTACTATTGATAATTATATGAGGAATTTATGGTTTGTCAAGCATGTTTTATTTTTCTGTTACAAAGTAGCTTTCTATTACAGAGTAACTTTCTATTAATCTATGCTTCTAATGCCTCTTTCAGAGAAGCTTCAAAGATCTCAAGTCCTTTCTCCATCTGCTCATCGGTCATGGTAAGCGGTGCAAGGTTCAGATATCTGGCCTGTGCCATCACACGCTCTCGGCTTAAATGTTCTGCATCCAGAATAGAGGAAGACAGCTGCTCTGCGGCGTTTCTGTCCTTTTCCTCCAGCACGAGTTTCCGGCTGTCGTTGGTGACACTGGGATTTGTCAGAACTACGAATTCTCCTCCATGGATATAGTTATTCAATCCTGTATTCACTTTTGATGCACTGCAGGCAGTCTGCAAAATAGCCCCATCGTACAGACTACTCCAGACCGTTTTCCCCTGCTTTCAGCTTCAGAACTTCTGTAAGCTCCGGGATCTGCATCATATTTCTACAATTCATAAAACACTACTCCTCCCACTGATACTGCTTCATATCTACACATCCATTTGCCTTAAACTCCACACCCTCGTCTTCCAGAAGCATCTTCTGCTCTCTCCAGCCTGGTGCAGTACGCCCTGCATGGTTCACAACTCTGTGGCAGGGATACTTCCCGTAAAATTCTGCCATACCTAAGACTTTTCCTACAAGACGTGAATTTTTATCCCGCCCGATCAGCCGTGCGATCTGTCCGTAGGAGGCCACTTTTCCCTCAGGTATCTCTTCCACCACGGACAGTATCTCGTAGATTAAATCTTCATCCAGTATTTTTCCCATAATTATTCCTCCGAAATCCTGCTGGCAATTTTCATAGCATGCTTTCATAAATAAAATATCTGTCTTTTCTTGGATGTCTGCACCAGACCGTCCTCTCAGCCGGAGTTTTACAGTGCAGTTCCTTTCTTTGGAACAAATAAACGGCTCATATCTGTACGCTCCAGCTTAAGAAGTAAAATTTTTTTGTCAATTCCTCCGGCGTATCCTGTCAGACTTCCATTTGTTCCTACGACCCGATGGCAGGGAATGATAATGGAAATTTCATTATGACCAACCGCACCGCCTACTGCCTGGGCCGACATATGAGAAGTATTTTTCATCACTGCCATTCTGCGCGCAATTTCTCCATATGTGATCGTCTGTCCGTAAGGGATCTGTAATAAAATCTTCCATACTTCCTGTCTGAATACTGAACCAGTGGGATGAAGTGGCGGAGTAAATTTCGGTTCTTCACCGGAGAAATATACATCCAGCCATTTTTTTGCTTCTGTGAGAATTTTCGTTTCCTGTGGAACATAATCTTCCGGAAGTGTATTTGCAAAATATTTCTGTCCTTCAAACCACAGACCGGTAAGTCCGATTTCATCTGCAGCAAGTAAAATATCTCCGATTAGTGATTTATATTTGCATGTGTATACCATATTTTCCCCCACATTCATTTATCTCTACATTTTTTTCTAATTCACTTTCTGTATCATCTTAAAAAACACTTTTCGCTTATACATATAGAATTTTCTTATCTTGTCTGCCTTTTTCCAATATCAGCTCCTGCAGTTTTTCATCCAATTCCCGTTTTTTATCTTCGGATAACTGTACCCAAACATCAGTAAGTCTGGCCATTTCCCGGATTACATCTTCATAGCCGTTAAGCCCCGCTATTGACATTCCACGGAAGCATAGAATGATTTCAGATCAATAGCTATATAGATATGTTCTTCTTTTTTATCCATGGACACACCTCCGGAAATTTTTTCTTTTCTTATTATATCAGAAAATGTGTTCGATTATAGATTTTTTTCTCTTTTTATGCAAAAAAACTCCTCCGGTTTTACTGCCGGAGGAGTTTTTTCCATTTTATGCGTTTTTCTTTCGATTTCGCTGTATCACACTGCTTTTAAAAGCTTTATACATTGCTGGTGACAACTCTGGTGCATCTTCATCTGGTACAATTGGTGATTTTTTTGCATTCATAACTTCCTGTATTTGCTCTTTTGTCGGCTTCTGCCCTTTATTAATAGTAAATGTTTTGATCATAATAGAGCCTCCTCTCCGATTCCGTTGCCAACCTAGCTGAGATCAACCGAATGTTTTCTTTTCTTTCGGTAAACACCACAAATAAAACTTCACCAACACATCCTATAGCAATATATCTGTCTTCTTCTGTACTGTGCTCAAAATCATACATTTCTATGTAATTCTTATCTTAAAATACATATGCTGCAGTTTCGAATGATATCTTATGTTTTTTCTGATTGATCAGATTCTTTTCCTGATCCCACTCAAATTTCAATTAATCACTCTCCTGCTTTTTTCTAAGTATATCATACATGGAATTTTCAGACTAGTAAAATAAATATAAACAATATTATAATAGTATAAGAAAAAGCGGCAGAACCTCTATTTCTGCAGGTTCTACCGCTTTTTATCTGAATTCCCCTCAAAAACTCTCTATACGTTATATCAGAACAGTCCTGTGATCTTACCGCTCTCGTCTACGTCGATCTTAGTTGCTGCCGGTACTTTCGGGAGACCTGGCATGGTCATGATCTCACCTGTCAGTGCAACAATAAATCCTGCACCTGCGGAAATCTTAAGATTTCTTACTGTTACCTCGAAATCTGTCGGAGCACCAAGCTTTGTCTGGTCGTCTGTTAAGCTGTACTGGGTCTTAGCTACACAGATCGGACAGTTGCCAAATCCAAGTGCCTCCAGCTGTTTCGCCTGCTTCTGAGCATTTGCTGTAAGAACCACTTTCTTTCCGCCATAAACCTTCTGTACGATCTGGTTCAGTTTGTCCTCGATGGAGCCTTCCAGTTCATAAGCATATGTGAAATCATTCGGCTCTTCAACAAGACGGATTACTTCCTCAGCAAGCTTGATTCCGCCTTCGCCACCTTTTGCCCATACCTCAGAAAGTGCTACATTTACGCCAAGCTCCTTGCATTTTGCTTCCACAAAATCAAGTTCTGCCTTGGTATCGGTCGGGAATGCGTTAATAGCTACCACACATGGAAGTTTGTATACATTCTTGATATTACTTACATGCTTCAGAAGGTTCGGGATACCTTTTTCAAGAGCCTCAAGGTTTTCATTGTTCAGGTCAGCTTTTGCAACGCCACCGTTGTATTTCAGGGCACGTACGGTTGCTACAATAACAACTGCACTTGGTGTAAGACCTGCCATACGGCACTTGATATCCAGGAATTTCTCAGCTCCAAGGTCAGCACCGAAGCCAGCCTCTGTGATCGCGTAATCAGCAAGCTTCATAGCCATCTTTGTAGCTGTTACGGAGTTACATCCGTGAGCGATATTTGCGAATGGTCCGCCATGAACGATCGCCGGAACATGCTCCAGTGTCTGAACAAGGTTTGGTTTCAGGGCATCCTTCAGAAGTGCTGTCATAGCACCCTCTGCGTGGAGATCTCCTGCTGTTACCGGTTTCTGCTCAGCAACCTTGCCGTAAGTATATCCGATGATGATTCTGGAAAGTCTCTCCTTCAGATCTTTGATATCACTTGCCAGACAGAGAACTGCCATGATCTCAGATGCTACGGTAATGTCATATCCGTCCTCACGTGGCATACCGTTTGTTCTTCCGCCAAGTCCGTCTACTACATTACGAAGCTGACGGTCGTTCATATCCACGCAGCGTCTCCAGGTGATCTTTCTCGGGTCGATATTCAGCTCATTACCCTGGAAGATATGGTTGTCGATCATTGCTGCAAGAAGGTTGTTTGCCGCACCGATCGCATGGAAATCACCGGTAAAATGAAGGTTGATATCCTCCATCGGAACTACCTGTGCGTAGCCGCCGCCTGCCGCACCACCTTTGACACCGAATACCGGTCCCAGAGATGGCTCACGAAGAGCTACCATAACATTTTTTCCAAGTCTCTGCATTCCATCTGCAAGACCTACGGTTGTCGTAGTTTTTCCTTCCCCGGCCGGTGTCGGGTTGATGGCTGTCACAAGGATCAGCTTTCCGTCTTTTTTGTCTGTTTCTTTCAGAAGATTATAGTCGATCTTTGCTTTATATTTACCATACTGCTCCAGATACTTGTCATCAATACCTGCTTTCTCCGCAATCTTGGTAATTGGCTCCATTGTGCACTCCTGTGCGATTTCGATGTCACTTTTGAATCCCATAATGTTCTCCTTTCTCCGCAGCAACCGTCCGGATCTTTTTATCCCATAAAAAAGAGCAGTATTCGAATTTCTTCAAATACTGCCCAGACGGTCGACTCATCAAATCTCCGGCTCCCTTGTGGTTAGTCCCACAATTCCGTCAGTCACCGAAGACCTTATTAATTTGATGACTGAATACTAACACATTTATCAGTACTTGTCAAGAAATTATCAAATTATTTTTTTCACTTTTAAAGTGAGCTGAATCTAATTTTCTGAATCATTTTCGTTTTATGTACCAGTACAGCAAAAATTAATATTCGCTGTACTAGTTTTCTCTCCACCTTCTGCACCATAAACATACATCTATACAGAGAAGTTTTCTTACCACACTTATGAAATCAAATCTGCAAATCCTGTAGATACCAGAAATAATATCAGCATTACAACCGGCACTACATAACGGATCATAAAGCGATATAACCCTGCCCGTTTGAAATGTTCCCCATTTCGTTCCACTTCTCCTATGATCCAGTCAGGGCCGATCACCCATCCGATCAGAATACTTGTCAAGAGTGAGATAAACGGCATCAGAAAACTGTTGCTGATATAATCCATCACATCCAAAAGCTGTCCAACGGAACCATTTGGCAGCTTAAGTTCAAAATACAGTTTGTTATAACCAAGGCAGATCAGTACTGCTGTAACAAGAGAATAGATTCCGACAGCACCACACATTTTCTTACGTGGTTTATGATAAAGTTCCATGCAGTTTGCAACCAGTGTCTCCATGACAGATACGCAGGAAGTCAGTGCCGCAAATCCCATCATCAGGAAAAATGCAATTGCTACCGGACGGCCAAATACTCCCATGGCACCAAAAACCTTTGGCAGTGAGATAAATATCAGGCTTGGGCCGGAAGCCATTCCATCCTTTCCGAGAAATACAAAAACAGCCGGTATGATCATCATTCCTGCAAGAAACGCAACGCCGGTATCAAAGATCTCAATCTGATTTGTTGCTTTATTTAAATTAACTTCATTTTTCACATAAGAACCATAAGTGATCATGATTCCCATAGATACACTTAAGGAAAAGAATAACTGGCTCATCGCATCCAGAAGGATCTCCAGGAAGCGTTTTACCGTCAATCCATGAAAATCCGGTTTGAGGTAAACAGCCAGCCCCTGCATACCGGTGCGGACAGTTCCATCCGTATCAGTATGGGACAGTGTCAGTGAAAAAATGGCAATGATCACGATCAGAAGAATCAGCCCCGGCATAATGATCCTGGAAAACTTTTCGATTCCCTTTTCCACACCACGAAATACGATCCAGGCAGTCAGGGCCAGAAAAATCAGCATAAATACAACGGGTGCAATATCTGATGTAATAAATGATGTAAAGTATCCATCTGAAGCCGCATCTTTCCCATCAGAAATAATATAAGTAAAAAAATATTTTGCAATCCATCCACCGATAACAGAATAATAGGTCATGATCAATGCCGGAACCAGAAACGTTAAATGTCCTAAAAATTTCCACTTTGGATTAAGTGCTTCAAAAGCTCTCAATGCATTTTTCTTTGTCTTTCTCCCAAGTGCTACATCCGTTGTCAACAGTACAAATCCAAAAGTCAGTACCAGTATCAGATAAACCAGCAGGAAAAGTCCTCCTCCATCTTTGGCACAGAGATATGGAAATCTCCAGATATTTCCAACTCCTACTGCACTTCCGGCTGCCGCCAGGACAAAACCTATTGAGCCGGAAAAGCTGCTTCCTTTTTCTTTCATTTCAATTTCCCCTCTTCAAGTATATATTTGATATAAGCTGAAACCTTCAGCCTAACAGCTATATCTTACCCTAAATAAAGATAAGTGCAAATGGCAGAAGTTTCTTTTTACGAAATTTTATTTTAAAAAAGTTTCTTACTACTTTACAAATCACCTGTTTTTCCGATATAATCGTATGCAATGAAAATTAATAAGAAAAATAGATAGTATGAGGAAACAAAATGAGTGATTTTACCTGTTATGTAGGTGAACAAATAAGAAAATACCGAAAAGCCGGAAAGATGACTCTGCAGGATCTGGCAGATGCCATCCATAAAAGCCGAGCTACCATATGCAAATATGAAAACGGAGATATCTCCGTTGATATCGAAACTTTATATGAGATCAGCCAGATTCTCCAGGTATCTATGTCCCAGCTTACCACCGGTCTTCCTGAAACAGCCAGTGAACCGTCCAATGCACCGGGAAAAGGACAAAAAAGCCCATTTTTTCAGGCCCAGAGGCTATATTTTTACTTTTATGATGGACGATATCAGCGTACAAAGGATGGCGTCATCGATATTTATGAAAAAAAGGGCGAATCCGGAAAATATGAAGCAACCTTAACGATCTGTTCTGTTTCTGCTAACGGAAGAAGCAGTGAGGTTTTTTACACCGGAAAAGTTCTTTACAGTGATATGCTGATCCGTTTTTCCTTTGTAAATCAGTATAACCCACTGGAAGAAGATCTCCTGTACATTTTTAATCCTCTGGAGCTTCGAGATTTTACAACAGGACTTTTGTGTGGGATTTCCAGTGCGGATCTGATGCCCTGCGCATTCAAATGTGTGATCACTTTAAAACCGCAGGAGCTTACCGAAGCTTTCCGCCACCAGCTTCTTTTTACAAAAAAAGATCTGAAGCGCTGGGAACAGCTGAATATGTTACTGATAGATAATATGGAAAAGTAGTTTACTGTCTCAAAAAACGGTACATCTTATATTTTATAAGCTGTACCGTTTTCGTATTTTTCTGTATCAGGATTTTCCTGCAAACCCACACCGGATCGCCTGTGTCGGACATATCTTTTTACATCTTCCACATCGGATACACTCTGTACTGTTGGGATCCTCTGTCGGATCGACCTCCATCTGGCAGATATTTCTGCATTTTCCGCAGTGAACACATTTTTCTTTATCTACTCTGTAACGAAAAACGGAAACTTTATTAAATACCGAATAAAAAGCTCCCAGCGGACAGATATACTTACAGAATGGCCGGTATATCATAATTGATAAGATAATGGTAATCACCAGGATCGTATTTTTCCACATGTACAGCCAGCCTACTGCACTTCGCATGGATTTGTTCAGCAGCACCAGTGGGATACCTCCCTCCAGCGTTCCTGCCGGGCAGATCAGCTTGCAGAAATATGGCGCTCCCTGCCCCATGATATCTACTACAAACATGGGGAGTATGATCACAAATACAAGAAAGATCACATATTTCAGTTTTCGCAGAAGCTTATCCCCACGAAATGTCCGGATCTTCTTTGGAAAAGGAATCTTGTTCAACAGATCCTGGATCAGTCCAAAGGGGCAGAGAAATCCGCACACCAGTCTTCCAAGCAACGCTCCCACAAAGATCAGAAATCCAGCTACATAATATGCCATTTTGAAGTTCCAGCTTCCGATCACAGCCTGAAGAGAACCAATGGGGCAGGCCCCTCTTGCCCCGGGGCAGGAATAGCAGTTCAGCCCCGGAACACATACATTTTTCAGTTTTCCGGTATATATCTTGCCAGTTATAAACCCTGATATGTGACTGTTTGTAAGGGCCGCCCACAATGCCTGGATCCCATGCCGCGGCCATTCATTTATTTTCATCTTCTTATTATCCAATGCCTATACACTCCATACAGATGTTGATCGCTTTTGTAAAAACTACAGATACCTCGCCCCTGCAGATTCCCAGTATCATCAGTAAAATCCCCAAAAACGCCAGAGCTGGTCCGATCCACCTGGATTCTGTTATTTTCCGAATCATTTTTCCACTCTCCGTAATGATCTTCTTTTACTTAGAAACGTTTTTAAGCTCTTTTTCCACGATTTCCTTCCATTCGTCCAGTGTATGGCTTCCTGTATAGGTATCGCCCACAATGTTTCCATCTTTGTCAACAAAAAATGTTTCAGGAAATGCGGAAATCCCCTGCAGACGACCGTTCATCATAGTGGTATCCGGTGTCAGGAACGGATATTCTGCTTTTGTTTTTTCCTGAAGAATGCCTGCTTTCTTTACAGCCTCCTCGTCCTGATTTCCCTTTTCATCTGTAGTATCAAGCACTACGCCTGCTACTCCGACGCCTTTATCTTTCATTTCTTTATAGAGCTCCTGAAGTTCCGGAATCTCTTTTACGCATGGTGAGCACCAGGTTGTAAAAACATTTACCAGCGTCAGGTCATAGTCACTGAACACTTTTTCTGTATATGTTTTTCCATCTATTCCTGTTGTTTCAAATTTTCCTACAGATTTTACATCCTCCGGGTTGCTGCTGGTATCCTGTGGCTGGTCAAACACGGAAATATTCTGATACGGTGTCATTTCCGTAATATCGGTTTTGATCTTTTCCAGCTCCTTTGTCAGCTTTTCATCTGCATCTTTGTTGGTGCTCAGATAATATTTGTATTTCCCGTCACTGCTGCTTCCAAGCTCTTTATGCTCTGTACAGCCGGTGATCTCATCCAGCTTTTTCTGTGAAGCTTCGTCATAAACGCCAATTGTACCGATTCTGTCCAGACCTGCCACCCAGTCGTCATATCCTGTTCCCATCTTCTGTATTTCGGCATTTTTCTGTTCCTCTGTCATTTTGCTCCAGCTTACGTAGGCATATGTCACTGCATTGGTCTGATTCTCAAAATCTTCCGTGGTAAGCATTGCAATGCTCTGGTCCTTGATCTGCTTTAACAGCTCCTTCGAAAGTGAAAGCTTCAGTCCCAGAAACGGATATTCATAAGAATCCTGTGCCTTGCAGGTTACGTCGGAAGGCTTAAATGTACCTGCCACCAGATCTGATGAAACTGCCTCTCCATCCATCATCATTGCCGCTCCGGGATCTGCTGTTTCCGTGCTTTCCGCCGCTGTTACCGGCACGCTTCCAAATGCAGATATTCCTAATACCGCAGCTGCCATAAGTGCTGTTATTTTCTGTGTTCTTAATTTCATTGTTTATATTCTCCCTTCTGATATCACCGGCCCATATCCGGAACCAGCATATATTTTATATATAAATTTTGTTCTCTGTAGCCTTACTATATCATCCCCTGTATAAAATCTCTGTTAAGAAACAAAAAAATTTACAGGAATTTTATGCTATACATGATATTATAGATAACAAAGCAAAATCAACTGTTTTTTTGGAGGATTTATTATGCATATATTGATAATCGAAGATGAACAGCAGCTCTGCCAGTCTATTGCGGAGGGACTTCGTATGGATGGCTATGAAGCGGACACATGTTTTGACGGGGATGAAGGACTGGAATTATGTCTTGTGGAAAATTATGATCTCATCCTTCTTGATCTGAATCTTCCAGGCGTTGATGGTCTGGAAATCCTGCGCCAGTTTCGGGAATCCGATACTTCCACTCCCGTTTTGATCCTCTCTGCCAGAGGACAGATCCAGGACAAGGTTGAAGGGCTTGATCTCGGTGCCAATGACTATCTCACAAAGCCTTTTCATTTTGAAGAGCTGGAGGCACGGATCCGAAGTCTGACACGAAGAAAATTCATCCAGCAGGATGTGTGTCTGCAATGCGGACGTATCAGCTTTGATACCCGTACAAGAAAGGCCAGTATCGATGGACTCCCCCTTTCTCTGACCCGAAAGGAAAGTTCTCTGCTGGAATATTTCCTTCTTCATCAGAACCGTATCATAAGCCCGGAAGAAATGATCGAGCATATCTGGGACGGAAGCGTCAACAGTCTCAGCAATTCCATTCGTGTCCACATTTCTTCTCTTCGAAAAAAACTACGCACTGCTCTCGGCTTTGATCCAATACAGAATAAGATCGGCCAGGGTTACATTTTAACGGAGGATATACAATGAAAAAAATAACCGGAAAGCTTTCTCTTCAATGGCGTCTGACACTGATCACTGCGCTGCTTATGACAGTCACCTGCATTCTGATGTATTTTTTTATTAGCCAGTCCGCAGTTGCCGGAATGGAGGATCTGGGAGATTACATGATACGGATCGATAACACTGATTCTGCTCCCATCACCTTTAATATGAATCCCTCCGTCTTATTTCCGGAGCTTTCCAATCAGCTGCAGCTAACAAAAAAGCTTTTTCTCACCAAAGGACTCATGGTAACAGGAATCATCATCCTTCTCAGCAGTATCTGCACATATTTTATCAGCCGTCAGGCATTACTTCCTCTTCGCAGGCTCAGCCAGGAGGTGAACAAAATAGAGGCCCAGAACCTTTCGAAGACTCTTGAAGTTCCTGCTACCAATGACGAGATTTCCCGCCTGACAATTTCATTTAACAAAATGCTCGCACGCCTGGATGAAGCTTTTACTGCCCAGAAGCAATTTTCTGCCAATGCAGCCCATGAGCTGAGGACTCCTCTTGCCGTTATCCAGACAAATCTGGAGGTTTTTGCCCGCAGGGAAGCACCTGCTTTAAAAGATTATCAGGAGATTTTTGCCATGCTCCAGGAACAGACCGGGCGACTTTCCCATCTGGCTGAAATCCTCCTAGATATGACCGGTGTACAGACTGTTGAACGTTCCGAAAGAATCTCTCTGGCAGCACTGACTGATGAGGTGTTCTGCGACCTGGCTTCCGTAGCGGAACAGAAGGATATTGAACTGATCCAGCAGGAGGGGGACTGCATCATTACCGGAAGCTACCTGCTGCTGTATCGCGCTGTGTACAATCTTGTGGAAAATGCGATCAAATACAATCACTCCGGTGGAAAAGTAACCGTAAATATCCATCTTTCCGAAGAAATAACAGATACATCCACATCTGTCAATTACGTCTTTCTTGAAGTCTCTGATACCGGAATCGGCATTCCTCCCGAATATCAGGAAAAAATCTTCACCCCGTTCTTCCGTGTGGACAAATCAAGAAGCCGTGCTATGGGAGGTGCCGGCCTGGGACTTGCACTTGTCAGTGAAATTGTCAGACAGCATAACGGACAGGTAAAAGTACTGGAAAGCAGCAAAAAAGGCAGCGTAATCGCAATCATGCTGCCAGTCTGAACATGTTTGTATTACACTTGTCTCATATTCCGATACTCTGTAGGTGAAATTCCATAGCAGCTTTTGAATACTTTCGAAAACTGAAAAGGATTCGTATATCCAACATCTGATGAAATATCGGATATGGAATATTCTGTGGTGGTCAGCAGGATCTTTGCCTGATTCATCCTTACTTTACGGAGATATTCCCGGGGTGACTGGTCGTATTCCCGGCGGAACAATGTGCTGAGATAGTTTGGATGTACATGGAGGATTCCTGCCACATCCTGGATCCGGATATCCCGGCTGTACATGCGGTCCATATAGTTTTTGGCATCCTTGGCCAGATTTTTTTCTTCTTTTGTCAGCTTTTTTATATCGCCCTGTGTTTCAAGGAGCCTGGCAAAAAGATGCAGCATTCTGCTGTTTGCCTCCAGGGATGCGGAAAAATTCCGTATGGAGAAAAACTGCTCTCCCGGAAAATCTTCTTCCTGATAAATGGCCACATCCTGAAGTCTTTTATCCATAACTGACAAAATCGACAAGATTTCTTTTTCCAGTTCTTTAGCCGAAAGCGCCAGATCCAGGATCTCGTTTTTTCCAAATAGAAGATCAATAAATTTATTTCCGTTATCTGCATAAAATCCGATCCAGGCATATTTCCAGGGGTTCTGCAGGGAAGCTATGTATTTTCCTTCTATTCCTGCAGGTATAAAAAATGCCTGTCCGGCATGTACATTCAGCATTCTGCCTGAGATTTTCAAGCTTCCTTCTCCCTGCAGTACAAAATGCAGCAGATGATAAGGCCGTGCCTGAAACTGCCACATATGTCCTTTTTCACATTCCTGGATACCGCAGTGGTTCATCTGCATAACCGACAATTCCCGCTTTGCCCGATCCAGAAAAATATCTTTACTTCCAAGCATGAACTCACCTCCCCTGTAAACGATCTTTAATTTCCAGCACTTTCATATCTTCCCAGTCCACGTTTCAGGCACACTGCTGATAACCACAACATCCCTAAACAGACAGGAAACTGTAACAGACATCCTGCTAACATGTCATTTTTCCCAAGCAAAAAACCGGCGGGATAATAGCTGACATATGCGTAGGGTATGATGTATCCAAAGATTCCTTTCAGCAGGCCTGGGTATATAATAAGTGGATATTTCGCCATTTCTCCTACAGAAAGAACCAGATAGTTTAATGAATTCTTTGGTCCCTGCATACAGAAGGACCTGCAGCTTGCCATCCAGATCATGCAAAAACGGATCATAGATGCTGTAAGCAGAGATGCCACAAAATACAGAATTTTTATGATCGTCCAGTTTATTTTACAGTTTTTTATTCCAACTGACAATATTCCCAGTGCTATGATCATTTTATTTAATCCGTCAAAATCAATCCGGGAAGCTGCCATCTGCATTCCTGTTGGAAGCGGTCTTACGAGAAACCGGTCGATTTCTGATTTATTTACCATCTGTGCAATTTTCCAGGAACCCTGAAAGAAAAAGTTCACCCATCCTTCTGAAAATAACAGATATCCGTATAACAATAAAATTTCCCATACAGACCAGCCGCCAACTGTGGGAATATTTGTATAGATAATTCCAACAACTGCCAGATTTGATACCTGGGACAGCAATGTAAAAAATGTCATCATCAGAAAATCTGCCCGATAATACATCAAGGATTTTATATTCATTTCCTGCATCTTCCGGTATATTTTGAAATATTTCCTGTATCTGCCCATCTTTAACCTCCATATAATGCGATAACGGAAGAGGCTTTTTTCCATAAGATGCTTCCAAATGCAAATAATATTACATTCCACACGCTCTGGAACAGAAGTGCTTCCCAACATTTCTGCCAGCAAAATATTCCGTCAAATATGCTGCATGGAATATATACAATCCCTGAAAAGGGCATAATCATAACAATTTTCTGCAAAAATCCAGGAAACAATGCCAGCGGAACCAGAGCTCCAGAACAGAAATTTGTCAAAACTTCTCTCCCTTTTACAACACCATATGCATTATCTGTATAAAAACAGAGCATGGAAAATATATACTGAATGTTAAATTTGATTCCCATTCCCAAAAGTATGGAGAAAAGTAGCAGAAGAACTCGCCACATCTCTATATTCTGCATTCCGTTACACATTACCAGAAAAGTACCGCACCATAAAAATGTGATCAGAAATTCCATTCCTGCTGTTCCAACAGCTTTAAAGAAAGTCAAACTTCGGTAACTCAGCGGTTTCAACAAATCTGTGATTATATTTCCACTGATAATACTGTTGGCTGTCTGCATTTCAAATCCAAAGGAAAACGTACTGTTGCATAAAAAAGAAATAATTACATACTTTTTCATAATTTCCCATGTATATCCATTAATCTCCGTATGATATAAAAAAATACTTTTCCATACATAGTAAAAAACTACAACCTGAATAAAATTTGCAAGCAAACCGGTCAGAAAATTTTCTTTATAAGCAATTCCTTCCAGAAATCCCCCTTTTATCAGTGCCAGATATTTTCTCATATTTGCTCTCCTCAGAAAAACAAAATCAGACGGTTAATTCTTCGTATTTCCATTGAACAGTTCAATGATAATTTCTTCCAGTGTTTCTGCTTCCGGATAATTATCAAAAATTTTTGTTATTTCATCATCAAATAAAATTTCTCCTTTTTCCAGAATGATAAGTCTCCGGCACAGCCATTCCATATCTTTCAGATCATGGCTTGTCAGCAAAATCGTGGTCTTTTTTTCTTTATTTATGTATTGTAAAAACTGATATACTTTCTGTTTGACTGCCACATCCAGCCCTATTGTTGGTTCATCCAGAAATAAAATCGGCGGATCATGTAAAAGAGCTGCTGCTATATCTGCCCTTACTCGCTGTCCCAGGGACAGCTTTCTTGCCGGCTGGTCCATAAATTCTTCCAGTTCCAGAATTTCCTTAAACAGATCCAGATTTCCTTTATAATCTTTGTCCGGAATTTCATAAATACTATGCAACAATTCAAAAGAATCTTTTACCGGAATATCCCACCACAACTGCGTCTTCTGACCAAACACAACGCCTATGTTCCCGGCATTTCTGATCCGTTCCCTAAATGGATCATTTCCCATAACGGAAATCTTTCCTTCTGTCGGTTTCATGATCCCTGTAAGCATTTTGATGGTCGTTGATTTTCCTGCCCCGTTTGCCCCAAGGAAAGCTACACATTCACCCTGATGTATGGAAAAAGAAATTCCTTTTACAGCTTCCTTCTCTTTATATTGGGGATGGAATAAGTATTTCACCATCCCGGTAAAACCTTCCTGTCGCTGTGAGATCTTATATATTTTGTACAGATTTTTAACCGCTATGCTCTCCATATGCATTCTTCTTTCTACTGTATTTTGCTCTGT
The DNA here is from genome assembly GCF_003478985.1 of Ruminococcus sp. AF20-12LB. Classification (NCBI taxonomy): domain Bacteria; kingdom Bacillati; phylum Bacillota; class Clostridia; order Eubacteriales; family Oscillospiraceae; genus Ruminococcus; species Ruminococcus sp. AF20-12LB. The sequence goes on from NZ_QUGH01000006.1 coordinate 64,049, forward strand.
TGCGTTAAGCTTGGTTACTGTCTATACAATAGCATCGTATATTTTATCCGTACATGTTCGTTGTATAAATCTTTATGTTTATAATATAATTTTCACTGCAAAAAAGCTCCCCGGAAAACAGCTTTTTACTGATTTCGGGAAGCCAATATCTTTTTTATTTACGCAAGTACTCTGATGACAGATTTTATTTATACAGAGGTGTCACATACTTACCTGATACTATCTTTACAATGCCTCTTTATACAGTGCCAGGATATCCTCCCGAACGGTTTTCTGAGGATTCACCGCAATGTTTCCGCTTTTCATGGCATCCTCTGTCATCTGCGCAAAATACTCATCCGTAACCCCTGCGTGGGATAATTTTGCAGGGATTCCAACCTGTGTATTCAGTTCACGGACTGCCTGTTCCAGCATTCCTTTTGAAAACTCAGACTCACATTTCTTTTCCGCGGAAATATAATTATAGATCTTCCGATATTTTCCGAAGGCTGCCTCTTCGTTATATTTCACGATATACGGAAACAAGATTCCGTTTGCAACACCGTGCGGCACATTGAAAAAAGCACTGACCGGATGGCTCATGGCATGGATATTTCCAAGTCTTGCCCATGAAAAAGCAATCCCGGCAAACAGAGAGCCTGCCAGCATATCGGAAGCTGCTTCCAGATTGCTACGGTCTGCCACGTAGGTGCGGATGCTCCGCCCGATCAGCTCCATTGCTTTTTCGCTCATGGCCTCGGAAAATGGGGATGCGTCCAGAGAAACGTAAGATTCCTCTGCATGGATCAGTGCATCGATCCCGCAGGCAGCTGCCACCGAAGCCGGTGCGGAGGTGAGAAGCAGCGGATCCAGAAGTGCATAAGCCGGGATCAGCTTATAGGAAAATACTGTAAGCTTGTAATTTCGTCTGTGATCGGTAATAACAGAAAAAGCCGTAACCTCTGAACCGGTTCCTGCTGTTGTAGGAATGGCGATCAGCGGGACGATCTCCCCAGGAACCTTGTCTGCACCTTCATATTCTGTGATGCTGCCGCCGTATTTTGCCACAACACCGACAGCTTTTGCCACATCCATAGGGGAACCCCCACCAAGAGCGACAATAAAATCCGCTCCGCTTGCCCGGAACGCTTCTGCTGCACGTTCCACAGTCTCCACGGATGGATTTCCTTCTGTATCACAGAAGGTGCTGACTGCAATGCCGGCCTGTGTAAGGATTTCTTCACACTGCCCCACTACGCCAAGTCTGTTCAGTGTGGGGCCGGAAATGATAAAGCCATGTTTTCCTCCAAGCTTCCCGGCTGCCCCGGGAAGCTCCTTTAATACACCTTCACCAAAAAGAATATTCTGCGGTACAGAAAATGTAAATCTTTTCATGCTGTCCATCTCCTCCGCTTATTCTGAAAGTGCTTTTACTGTCTCTTCAATGATGGCAGCCGCCTGATCACAGTTCTCCTCTGTAATGATCAGCGGCGGTACCATACGGATGGTATGTACTCCGATTGCAGTGATCAGAAGATGGCTGTCCAGACAGCCATGCTTTACATCCACACCGTAAATAGCATCATCAAATTCCACGCCTACCAGAAGGCCCTGCCCGCGGACTTCTTTTACATGAGGGATCTTTGCAAGTTTTTCCATAAAATAAGTACCCATTTTTTCCGCATTGCCAGCCAGATCTCTGTCGAGAAGTTCACCAACCTCTGCAAGTGCCGCAGCACAGGAAACCGGATGTCCGCCGAAGGTTGTTCCGTGGGAACCAGGTGTGAATGCTTTTGCCACTTCCTCTGTAGCGCAGATCGCGCCGATCGGCATACCTCCTCCAAGGGCCTTTGCCATGGACACGATATCCGGTTTGATCCCGTAATGCATATAGCTCATCACCTTACCGGTTCTGCACCAGCCTGTCTGAACCTCATCAATAAGAAGGAGCATATCGTTCTCATCACAAAATTCCCGAAGTCCCTTCATAAATTCCATGGTTGCCGGATGGACACCACCCTCGCCCTGTACAGGCTCTATCATAATGGCAATGGTATTTTCCGTGCAGGCATCCTTGAAAGCCTCAAGATCATTGTACGGTGCATAGGAAAATCCGTAGGTCATAGGACCGAAGCCAACCTGGCATCCGTTTCCCGGCTGTCCGGTGGCGGACATGGCACCAAAGGTTCTTCCATGGAATCCCATTTTTGCAGTTACGATATGATAACGGTTCGGACCATATTTTTCGATTCCGTATTTTCTTGCCATTTTGATCATAGCCTCATTTGCCTCTGTACCGGAATTCTGGAAAAAGATCTTGTCCATTCCGATGGTAGTGCAGACTTTTTCCGCAAGAAGTGCCTGTGGAATGGTATAAGGATAATTGAAGGTATGCATCAGTGTCTGTGCCTGGTCTACCACGGCCTTTACCACCTTCTCATTACAGCTTCCGGCGGAGTTTACGGCAATACCTGCATAAAAATCCAGATACTTTTCCCCTTTTTCATTGTAGATATACTGATCTTTTGCGCTTTCTGCCAGAAAATCCATTCTCTCATAGGTCTCGATCATGTATTTGTTTACTTTTTCCTTGATATCCTCAAATGTCAGTCCTATTTCTTCCAGCTTCATTTCTTTTCCTCCCCTTTTGTGATCTGTTCTGATAAGATCTGTTCCCGTGTGATCAGACCCTTCATCACCAGATATTCTTCGATCATCTTTACGCATCCTGCAATTCCGACTTTTTCACTGTTCAACGTCATATCGTAATTGACGGGATTAGTCCAGTAATTTCCTTTTGTATAATATTTATAATAGTCCGCCCTGTACTTATCTGTATTCTCAATGGTGGCTGCTGCCACATCTGCGGATACCTTCATCCTCTGCATGGTCCGCTCCAGACAGAAGGCACGCGGCGCTTCGATATAGATACTTACCACATTTTTTCTGCCCTTTAAGACATAATCCGCGCATTTTCCGACGATCACGCAGGATTCCTGATCTGCCAGGTTTCTGATGATCTGTGACTGATACTCAAACAACCGGTCATCAGAAACAAATTTTTCATTTCTTGCAATGTACTGTCTGGATCTGGGCAGCCCTTTAAGGAATCCTGTAAATCCTCCGTTATTGCGGATACGCTCATTGATATCCAGGAAGAGCTTTTCATCCAGTCCGCTCATCTGGCTTGCCAGTGTCAGGATACGGTTTTCATAACAGTGGATCCCAAGGTCTTTTGCCAGCATGGAGGCGATTTCCTTTCCGCCGGTTCCAAAACCTCTGGCAAAGGTTACAATAAAATTTTCCATTTTATACTCCTTCCTATCCTGCCAGATAACGGCTCAAAAATTCTCTGGTACGGGCATTTTTAGGATTTTTAAACAGCTCCGCCGGAGGTGCATCCTCCACAATGTAACCCTGATCCATAAAAATCGTCCTGGTGGAAACGTCTCTGGCAAATGCCATCTCATGGGTTACAATGATCATGGTAAGTCCTGTTGTTGCCAGTTCTTTCATAACATTTAAGACCTCTCCTACCATCTCCGGATCCAGAGCTGAGGTAGGTTCATCAAAAAGCAGAACCTCCGGATTCATGCAGAGAGACCTTGCAATGGCAACTCTCTGCTTCTGTCCACCGGAAAGCTGTGTGGGATTTGCATTGATAAACGGTGCCATTCCCACCTGTTTCAGATGCGTGATGGCCCGGTCAAAAGCTTCCTCTTTTGACAGATGGAGTACTTTCCTTGTACAGAGCATACAGTTCTGAAGAACGGTCATGTTATTAAAAAGATTAAAGGACTGAAATACCATTCCTACCTTGGAGCGATATTCATTGATCTCTTTCTGGACTGCTCCGATCTCTTTTCCATGATACCGGATCTTTCCGCTGGTCTGGGTCTCCAGCTTATTGATACAGCGAAGCAGAGTGGATTTTCCGGAACCGGAGGAACCAACGATACAGATGATCTCCCCGGGAGCCACATTAAAATCGATCTTTCTCAGTACTTCATGTTTTCCAAAGGATTTGCTTAATTCTTCTACGGATATGATGGCATCACTCATAACTTCTTCCCTCCTTACGGATTATCCATATATTCCACTGCCAGTACATAGTTCTCTGTTTTCTTCATCTTCTTTTCCAGGAAGGTGAATAACCGGTTGAATACAAAGCAGAGTACAAAATAGATCACTGCGATAACAAGATAGGATTCAAAATATTTATAATAATTTCCGCCTACGGTCTTGGCTGCCATAAACAGCTCCTGTACTGCGATGACGTTAAGAACGGAAGTCATTTTCAGATTTGTGAGAAATGTGTTTGCCATTTCCGGAATGATGTTTTTGAATGCCTGCGGAAGGACCACATAGATCATGGTCTTCATGGGCGACATTCCCATAGCCCAGGCGCCTTCTCTCTGTCCCAGATCAATGGAACCGATTCCGGCTCTTACTGTTTCAGCCATGTAAGCTCCGGTATTTAACACCGTTACCATGACACCTGCAAACAGCGGTGTGATATTTACGTTTGCTTGCCGGATACCATAATATAGAACCATTGCCTGCACGATCATTGGTGTGTCACGGAAGATCTCTACATAGACTCTGCAGATTGCTTTCAGTATCCAGAAAATTCCTTTTTTCAGAACACTGTCTCCCTCGTTGATCCGGATATCCTGAATGATCCCGATGATGTAGCCCAGCAGGAAACCCAAAAGGGTTCCTGCTACTGCTATATAGAGCGTCAGCCATGTTCCTTCCAGAAACATACTGGAATATTTTTTCGCCAGGAATATCATCCATTCCAGAGAATTTGTCGGATCTGTAATTGAAAAACCTAACATATCTCCACCCCGCTTTGATTAGTTTGCTGCCGGCTGCTGTGTCAGGACGGTATCCATAAGCTCATCCATTTTTTCCTTGTCATCCCAGCCAATATCATCCATGGCACCCTGCAGCTTATCTCTCAGCTCTGTATCATCTTTTCTTGTTGCGATGCAGACATTGACCATTTCATCATCATTTTTAAAGGTATCCTTCTCATCCAGGTTGATGATCTTCAGATCCTTGTTTGTCAGTGCTGCTGATTCTGCTGTAGGAACATCTACAACGCAGACATCTGCAACTCCGTTAGAGATTGCCATAAAGCACTCTGATGTTGTCTCATAGTTTCCGGACTGCTCTGCACCGTCGATCTGATCCAGAAGCGGTACCCATCCGGTTCCAAGCTGTGTGGTAACCTTGCAGCCTGTTCCTGCAAGATCGGAAAGACCTTTGACATCGTCATATTTGCCTCCTGCCTTTACCACGATACAGTTATCTCTGTAATAATATGGTTCTGTAAATGCATATGATTTTTCTCTTTCTGCCGTTTTTCCCATGCCAGCGATGATACAGTCATAATCGCCGGCATCCATGGAGATTCCAATGGAGGACCACTCAACCTTATGGATCTCCAGCTTCATTCCAAGCTGATCTGCAAGCTTCTGAGCTACTGCCACATCGTAGCCATATGCGTAATAATCACTGCCGTAAATAGGTTCTGCCTTGCTTCCGTCCGGAGTTGTATCTGTATCCTGGGTCCAGTTGAATGGTGCATATGCACATTCCATGCCAACCCTTAACACATCCTTATCTGATTTGTCTGCTGCCCATGTGGAAGCCGCTGTAGATGCTAACATTGCTGCGGAAATAATACCTGTGATCACCATTTTGCCTAAAAGATTTTTTTTCATATTCGTTTCCTCCTCTTCTACATAGCTGGCACAAAACATATTTAGCTGGTCGACCTGAACGTTTTCGCCTGTAAACAACAAGGGCGCTGAAAGAAATTTTTCATTTCCTTCAACGCCCTTGTTGTTTGATAGACTTCATTATACTCAGAAGAAGCTTTTCGTCAACTTTTATTTTGCACAAATTAACTGTTCATTTTGCACAGTGTTGTATTTATATGAACCTGTTCTTCAGGAAAACATCAGCTGCTTGATCAGGATACAGTTTATCATATCCAGATATTCCATATAGTCATCCAGTTCAAAATCTATCAGCTCCTGGATCTTATTCAGCCGGTACTGCAGAGAATTTCTGTGAATAAAAAGTTCCTTCGCCGTTTTTCCGACGCTGAACCCGTTCATGTAATAGGCAAGCAGGGTATCCAGGAGAAACGTTCCGTTGGCATGATCATATTCCTCCAGCTTTCCCAGCCGTTCATTGCAATAATTCAGGATCTCATCATGGTTGTCGTTGTTGAACAGATACTGATAAATTCCCATGGCTGTTGCACTTAAAACTTTCTTGTGCTTGGGATTTGGAAGTATGTCTTTTTTGGGGATCAGACGCTTTGCCTCCTGATAGCTGGTGCCGAAATCTGCCGGATTGGTGTAGATACCGCCCAGGATACAGGTGCTTCGGATTGTTCCGTGAAACTGCGGACTGGCATCGATCTTCTGCAGAACCTTCTCCAGCTCATGTTCAATGCTTTTGTCTTTTTTTGCCTCAAAAAGAAGGACAAATTTGTTGAGAAACCGAAGGAACATGGGCTTTCCTTCCATTGCCATGACTTCCTGGTTCAGATAATTGGCATAATACTCGTAGATATGCTCATCCTGCTCCAGATTGATGCCGTACTTCCGGTCAGCCACAATGATCCCTACTCTGCAGGGTGTTGTAAAGTTGATCCCGAACTGCTGGGAGATTTTTTCGATATAGCGGTCATTAATATCATAGCCAAACAGAAGATTGTAAAGATAATCTCCCATCCGCCTGTTCTGCATTTCATATTCCAGGATGATTTTTCCCACACTCTGGGCAATATCCACAAAAGAAGCTCCCTTCCACCGGATGTAAAACAGCGGGAGCTGAAGCGCATTGGCTTTGTCGATCATCTCCTTCGGAACGGATTCTTTGTCATCGGTGATTGAAACCCCAAAGCCGGAAATTCCAAGCCTATACAGTTCTTCCATGGCTTTCTGTGCTTCTTCCAGGTCAAACCGGACATAGTCTACCACACACAGGGCAAAATTTCCCTGGTTCATATGTTCCTCAAAAGGCCGGGTCTGCACCATATAGGTCCATGTGACAGGTCTTGTGAGACCTTTTTCCCCAGCGATCAGCTCCACTCCGTCCAGATGCAACTCCAATATATCCTGGCAGGTGATCATATGCATCAACTCCTTATTATTGCAGTATTTCACGCACTCTCTTCCATAAACAGGCAAAAACAATACCTGATTTTCTCATCCTTCAGTTATCCTAGCAGAAATATCTGGTCCCTGCAACTCACAATTCTGAGGCTGTCAGCGCTAAAAATGCCATCAGCATTTTTCACTGATGGCATTTTTCTGTTCCTGTATCAATATTATTTATTTTCTGCTTTTTTACGTCTTTCTGCAAGATCATGCATAACTGTCAGATATGTCCGTCTTTTTTCTTTCCTGCACAAGATTCCGTCCAAGCAGAGTCAGGCATACAAATGCGATCACTGCAAAAACAGCTCCGATTCCAAATATCACGTTCATCTCATAGCCTTTGCTGCTCACCAGACCGGAGATCGCCGGTGCGCCAAAGGTTGCAAATACGATGCCGAACATGACGAATCCGTAATTTTCCCCGGTGTGCTTCATTCCGAAAACAGAGCTTGTCAGAGACGGGAAGCTTCCCATGATGCCTCCGTAGCAGCCGTACATCAGAACAATGGCAACCGTTACTGCCAGGGAGCTTGATACAGCAAGAACTCCCATAGCGATCACCGCCACGATCAGCACTCCTTTGATGCAGACGATCCTGCCTGCTTTATCTGCCAGTGTTGGAAGCACCAGTCTTGCTCCCGCATTGACAATGGATCCAAGCATAACGGCGCTGACTGCCACTGCAGACGGGATTCCAAGGTCGATCTGGTAGGTCTGTGATACCGGTGAAACCATAAAATAAGAAATCAGTCCAAAGAACATGGTCGCAAGAAGAAGATAAAAATTTCTTGTATGCATCATCTCTCCGGATGTATACTGCTTCATCTCCGTTGTCCCGGACTTTGACGCAGAGCCACCTGCGTTCACCAGACTCTTAACGGGTGCCTGAAAAAAGATGCCGCACAGGATCCAGGAAACTGCGATGGCTGCCCCAATGATCAAAAAGGTTTTCTGCACACCCTCTGCCTCCAGCAGCTTTCGACTCAGTGGCGCCAGGAAAAATCCACAAAGTCCGTTGGCAGTTACCACAACGCCGGAAGCAAATCCGGTACGGTCCGGGAACCATCTCTGCACGGTTGCCAGGATCACCGTGTAGATCATTCCCTGTCCGAATCCCTGCATCACTCCATAAGAGAGATACATAGGAAGCGGTGTGGGAACGATCAGAAATGCGGATGCCAGGATTCCTGCCGCAAAGATCCCGCCTCCGATCCATACGATCGTCTTTTCCTTAAAACGGTTCTGCATCCTTCCGCCTACGATATTTCCGAATACAAAGGTGCTCAGTGCCAGATAAAAGCACATGGATGCCTGTCCCTGGCTCCAGCCTGCCTGCTCCATCACATAGGGCTGGTAAATAGACCATACATGGGGATATCCGGTAAAAAAGATCGCGAAAGCTCCGAATATCATAGTCAGCAAACACTGTTTTTTCTGTATTCCTGTCATAATTTCCTCCTCTGAAAAAGATTTCCGGCCTGCTCTGTACTCTCTGCTCACAGAATGCAGCCTGTTTCTGTTCTCACGATCTGCACGTTTTCCTGCACATTAGCTCTGCTTATTCCTGATATTCTTTTATTTGCGTGCCATTATTCTTTATTTGCGTGTCAAATGCGTGTTAATTATATTGTGTGTATGTTATCACACGCAATCTTATTATTCAATATAAATTTACAGCTTTTTCTGTTTTCTCATTTATGTCCAAATTTTCCTGTTATTTCTTTGTATATTATTCACAATGATCGTCTTTTAGGCACGCATATGCACGCATATATTTTTTTATTTAAAATACCGTTTTTATCCGTTTTTTCTATTTTATATTTCTTAATTCGCGCAAAAAGCACGCCATGTTACAGGCGTGCTTTCGTGATTTTATATGATTTCTGTTGCTTATTTGATTATCTTCAGCTCATATTCCCTGGTTCCCAGGCCGATCTTTTCTGCCTGATCCAGAGTTGCCTTCCACTCAATATTCGGATTGGAATCCTTAAAGTGGTCATGATGACAGTGCCATCCCGGCTCGGCCAGATGCTCTCCAAGCTGGCTGTTGGCGATCGGTGTTGCCTTCAGGCAGGCATCTGCACAGGCCTGATCCAATGCAACCGGGTCAAAGCTTGCGAACATTCCGATATCAGGAAGGATCGGCGCATCATTTTCACCATGGCAGTCACAGTTAGGGCTGATATCCTGTACCAGTGCAATATGGAAATGAGGACGTCCGTGACAGACAGCCTGTGCATACTCTGCCATCTTGCGGTCAAGAAGCTCGTTTGCACTGCTGTTCGGATTGTATACGGCATCATAGCTGCAGGCACCGATACAGCGGCCACAGCCTTTGCATTTATCGTAATCGATAACTGCTTTCTTATTTACATATGTAATCGCATCACTTCCGCACTCTTTCGCACAGCGGCGGCAGCCACGACAGATATCTTCATGGATGGCCGGCTTTCCGCTGGCATGCTGCTGCATTTTTCCGGCACGGCTTCCGCAGCCCATACCGATATTCTTCAGGGCGCCGCCAAAGCCGGTTGCCTCATGTCCCTTGAAATGGCTGAGACTGATAAAAATATCTGCGTCCATGATAGCATGTCCGATCAGGGCAGTTTTGCAGTATTCTCCGTTTACTACCGGAACTTCTACTTCATCGGTTCCTCGAACTCCGTCACCGATGATGATCTGACATCCGGTTGTGATCGTGTTAAATCCGTTAAGATTTGCACAGTCCAGATGCTCCAGTGCATTCTTTCTGCTTCCCGGATAAAGAGTATTACAATCTGTCAGGAACGGCATTCCGCCCTGCTCCTTACAAAGATCTGCAACTACCTTTGCATAGTTCGGACGAAGGAATGCCATATTTCCAAGCTCTCCGAAATGCATCTTGATGGCTACGAATTTTCCATCCATATCGATATCTTTGATTCCTGCGGCAACGCAGAGTTTTTTCAGTTTGTCCAGCTGGCTGGTTCCCACCGGACAGCGAAAATCAGTGAAATAAACTGTTGATTTCTCCATTCTGGTTTCCCTCCTGTTTGATCATTTCAAAATAAATTTACCCTTTTCCTGACAATATGTCTAGTTTTTATACAAAAAATGTATAAAAAGATGCGCTGCTCTACTCTCGAAAAAGAATCTGCGAAAAATACCGGAACTTTCCATCATTGGTCCAGCACTGCATTCCCACAGCATCTGCCATCTTCTGCGCATCCACACAATAGGCAGACATACAGGAATTATGCTTGTACGGTCCGGCGCTCATGATCAGAATATCTGTTTTTCCGCACTCTTTCATCTTCTCTGAGAGCTGCTCTGTCAACTTATTATGTGCAAGCTTGGCTTTTCTATAATCCATGAATCTGTCCTGCGTCGTCTGGAGCACCAGGGTGTTCTCATAATCCAGGGCACGTTCCTTCATTTCTTCCACAGTCCCGCTTTCCGGTGGACATGCAGGATTTTTATCATAATTACCACAGGCATTTTCTTCACAGAAAACACGGTATTCCGGCACAAACACCAGCTTATCGGTTTTCATGACCGCAGCATCGGAAAAGCCAAGCTTCTTTGCTTCTTCAATAAAATCCATTTTTCTCTCCTGTTTTTTTTTCTTTTATAGTGCCACATTTTATTTGTTTTTACAAGCTCTGACTTTCACTCTGCCGCCAGACGGATAAACTCCTCCATCTCTCTTGTCTTAAACTTATTTTTATGGTAAAAGATCTGCCGGTACATGGATATCTCCACATCTTCCACATGTAAAAGAGCAATTCTTCCTTTCCGGATATCCCGCTCCACAGCCAGATAGGGAAGAAAGGAAAGTCCGTGGTTCTTTTCCAGCATGCGGATGATAAAAGCAGTATCGCTGATCTCCAGCACCGGTGACAGGGCCTGCTTCTTAAGTGCCAGCTGCTGGTCCAGAGCCTGTCGATAATTGGCATTCTTTTCCGTGAGAAAAAAAGGCTCTTCCAGAATATCCTCCATTTTCAGCGTCTTTCCCGCAAACTCCGAATCTGCAGAGGCCACAAATACTACCGGCTCCGCCTTCTCCATGACCTTCATCCAGTTCTGCTCCCACCTTGGGGTATCCAGTATGTAAATCAGATCCAGCCCGTTATGCTCCATCATTCGTATCAGCTGTTCCGGCGTATCAATAGTCACCTGCATATTTACTTTCGGGTGAAACTCACGAAATTTGCTGAGAACAGCCGGAAGCTTTGCTGTGCAGAGAGATTCAATAGTCCCGATATGTAATGGATTTTTCAGTTCCGCATCATCATTCATTGACTTTTTTGCTTTATTTACGTCATATAAGATCCGGCTTGCATGCCCCATAAACTCTTTTCCGGACGGAGTAAGCACCACACGCTTTCCGGTTCTGTCAAAAAGTCTTGTTTCCAGCTCATTTTCCAAAAGACGGATCTGGACAGTGATAGCTGACTGGGTGTATCCCAGAACCTCTGCTGCCCTGGAAAAACTCTGAAGCTGTGCTACATGTACAAACGTCTCCAACTGACGGATTTCCATTATTTTCTCCCTTTTTCTATGAAATTTTTTCATCGTGATGATGAAATCTGTGAATTTGCTTTATTTTTATGTCAATGTTACAATACAATCACGAGGACGTCAATCGTATTTTTGTGCAAAATGAATAAATTCATACTTAGGAGGAAAGAATCCAAATGGAAAAGAAAAAAATCAAGATCGGACTTGTGCCGAAGCTGATCATTGCCATCATCATAGGTATCCTGTTCGGCCAGTTCCTTCCGGAAGGCTTCTGTCGCTTTGTTGTAACCCTTTCCGGATTTTTCAGTACCTTTCTGAAATTCGTCATCCCGCTGATGATCCTTGCCTATGTGACCATGGGTATTGCGGATCTTTCACAGGGTGCAGGGAAGCTTCTCCTGATCACAGTGGCTCTGGCTTATGGCTCCACTCTGATCGCAGGTTCCGCATCCTATCTGGTATCATCCAGCCTGTTTCCGCACTTTATGAGTGAAGGTGCACTGGATCAGATCGCAGCTACCGCAGACGCATCCCTGACACCGTTTTTCTCCATCACACTGGAGCCGGTCATGGATACTCTTTCTGCTGTTGCCCTTGCCTTTGTCATGGGACTGTGCCTCTCTTCCATGCGCGGAAAAGAAATGGGAAACAGCCTTTATAACGGAATGAGCGACTTTTCCAAGATCATTGACAAAGTCCTTCATACCATTATCATCCCGCTGCTTCCACTTTACATCTGCGGAACCTTCACAGATATGACTATTTCCGGAAAAACCTTTGCCATCTTAAGCATCCTCTGGAAGGTATTCCTTGTTGTTATCATCATGCACCTGATCTGCATTACCATCCAGTTTCTGGTCGCAGGTACAGTAAGCAAGAAAAATCCTCTTACTCTGATCAAAAATCAGATTCCAGGATACACAACAGCACTTGGTACCCAGTCTTCTGCTGCTACCATTCCTGTTAATCTTGAATGTGCAAAAAAAGACGGTGTATGCGAGCAGATCCGTAACTTTGTAGTTCCGCTCTGTGCCAATATCCATATGGCAGGTTCCATGATCACCATCACAGCCTGCGCAACTGCAGTCTGCCTTATGAACCAGCTGCCGATCAGTCTCGGTACTGTTGTTCCGTTTATCATGACTCTTGGTGTTGCCATGGTTGCATCTCCCGGCGCTCCTGGCGGTTCCATCATGACTGCTCTTCCATTCCTTTACATGGTATTCGGAGCTGAAGCCGGTGATCCGGACGGTGCAATCTGCGCGATCATGGTTGCCCTTTACATTACCCAGGATTCCTTTGGAACAGCCTGCAATGTATCCGGTGACAATGCTATCGGCGTGATCGTTGACACTATTTATAAGAAATTTATTGCAAAAACACCACAGGAGATTTAAGTAAAATGTCTTTTATCAGTGTATTTGACGTTATGGGGCCCAACATGATCGGCCCTTCCAGTTCTCATACCGCAGGGGCTGCGCGCATTGCTTTCCTCGCCCAAAAGATGATCACGCCACCCCTGAAAAAAGTGGAGTTCATCCTTTACGGTTCCTTCGCCAGAACATACAAGGGACACGGTACAGACCGTGCCCTCCTTGGCGGGATCATGGGCTTTTCTACTGATGATATGCGCATCCGGAATTCTTTTGACATTGCCAGGGAACAGGGGATCGACTTTTCCTTTACTCCAAATGAAGCGGAAACCGATGTCCATCCCAACACTGTAGATATCCATATGGTCAATGAACAGGAACAGGAAATGACAGTCCGGGGGGAATCGCTGGGCGGCGGCAAGGTCCGTATTGTGGAGATCAACCACGTAAAAGTGGATTTCACCGGCGAATACAGTGCCATTATTGTAATCCATCAGGATACTCCTGGTGTTGTGGCCTACATCACCAGATGCTTAAGTGAACGTAACATTAACATTGCCTTCATGCGCCTCTTCCGTGAATCCAAAGGAACCACAGCCTATACTATCGTGGAATCCGACGGTCATCTCCCGGAAGATATCGTAGAAAGCATTCACCAGAACACCAACATCCATGATGTCATGGTTGTTCAGATGTAGGGAAAGGGAGGATGTGTTTTATGGATTTCAAAAATGCCAAGGAACTCCTTGCTCTCTGCCAGGAAAAAAAGCTTCCGATTTCCGAAGTAATGCGCCAACGTGAGATCCTTCTCGGTGAAACCACTGCTGAAATCGTGGACCAGCGCATGGACCGTGTTCTGGAGATCATGAAGGACGCTGCATTTTCCCCCATCAAAGATCCCGTGATATCTATGGGCGGACTGATCGGCGGTGAAGCCCGAAGACTCTGTGAATTTCATGACCTGGGAAAAAGCCTGTGCGGAAATGTTCTCGGAAAAGGTATCACCTACGCTATGGCAACCCTTGAGACCAACGCTTCCATGGGACTTATCGTTGCCTCTCCTACTGCCGGCAGTGCCGGGATCGTTCCCGGAATGATGCTTGCTCTTCAGGAGGTTTACGGATTTTCCGATGAAAAGATCCGCCAGGCACTTTTTAACGCAGGTGCCATTGGTTATCTTGCCATGCGTAATGCAACAGTTGCAGGTGCTGTTGGCGGATGTCAGGCTGAGGTCGGAATTGCTTCCGCAATGGCTGCTTCTGCTGCTGTGGAACTTCTTGGCGGTACACCTCTTCAGTGTACTTATGCTGCTTCCACAGTTCTTATGAACATGCTTGGACTTGTGTGCGACCCTGTAGGCGGCCTGGTGGAATATCCCTGCCAGAACCGTAACGCAGCCGGTGTTTCCAATGCCCTGATCGCAGCGGAAATGTCACTGGCCGGTATCCCCCAGTTCATCCCTCTGGATGAGATGATCGATGCCATGTATACCGTAGGCAAAAAGCTCCCTGCAGAGCTTCGTGAGACTGCTCTTGGCGGATGCGCAGCCACGCCGTCTGCCTGTGAGAAATGTCATCTTTGCAGCTGATGAGCAGAGTATAACACATAATAAACAGGGTCCCGACTGAAATGACTCAAACAACAAAACGGAGAATTCCTGAACTTCTTTTTTAGGGAATTCTCCGTTTTCTTTTTTATAACAGGCATTCTGATCTCACATTCGCTGATTGTTCGGATTTTTTCAATTTTATTTCGTAATTCCAGCATTCTGTAGTCCAGATTCGCAATTTCTTCTGCATATTTTTTTTATTCTGCTTCAATTTCCGCATTGTCTCTTTTTTTATAATACAACTCATATTCTAACACAGACCAGTAATCCATCGCAATGGTCCGAAGCTGTATTTCCATCAGTTCTTTCTGTTCACCTTCCGCAGAATAGATGGGGACTTTCACAATGAGATGCAGGCTTTTGCAGCCGTTTTTCTTTGGATTTCTGAAAGAGTTTTCTCGCTATTTTTCTGTTTTCTTACAGAATTACTATGTTTTATGTGGATATGAAATTTATTTTCGGCAATCTATCCGATTATAAATATTAGAAAGATTTTATTTTATCTCTTACTATATTATAACGCGGACTATACTCAGTACCAGCAGATGTGCCGGATAAAAAACATAGAAAAACCATTTGGAAAACTTCGGTGCTTTTTCGGATTTTTTGCCATTATAGAAGCATAGGATGATGATTCCTGACGCCACGATCCCTAATGCCGAAAGCAGAGCATGGATCATTGCCGGTCCGGCTGCCATTTTTTCCACGTAGGAGCTGTAGTTAAACAGCGCAAAAAGGATAGCACCGACTCCGTACGCTGTTATCATCCTCTTCCTGTTCCCCCAGCCTTCATGGAACCAGATGGTAAAAACCGGTGCCAGAATCGCCCAGTCCGAACAAATGGATAGTAGAAGGAGCAGGATCAAAAGTGGAATTCTCCATTTACTTGCCATCATCCTTTCCTGAACAACCAGGATCATAAAACAGATAAACAGAGTAAAGATCATATTCAGCTGTGAATTCCCAAAAGCCATCATATAGGGAACCTGGGAGATCCCGGCAAAGATCAGAAGTCTTTCACCGTATTTTCTCCGGGAATGTGTATAGTAAAAACCTTCCACAAGAAAATAGCACATGGTAATGGCTGTGAAGTAGCCAATGTCTATAAACGCTTCCCACAGGATCGTGTTTTCCGGCAAAAGCACGTTGGCGATATGATTCAGAAGCATGGTAAAAATTGCCAGATATTTAATGGCATCTCGGGTCAGTCCCGGCTTTTCTGTTGTTGACATGATCTCCTCCTTCTATGCAGAAAAATTTTCAGACCTTTCACATCTCCTGCACAATATAATACATTTATCTTACACTGATTTTCTGACTCATACAACTTTTTTTGTTATTTCTGGTCATCAAAAGGACAGTTGCTGTTCACTGGTAATATTCCGCGAGGTGTTTTTTGTGAGCGAAGGTCACAGAAAAGGACAGTTGCCTTTTTCTCAAGGTAAGCTTATACTGTAGAAAACGTGCTGTATTTATATGGCAAAACTTCTCAGCAAACGCTGCAAAACAATAAATTCAGAAAGGAATTATCGATCATGATCCAGGATATCGCACCACATACCTATCACAATGAGTACAAACCTGTGGCTCCGGATAAAGAAAGCCACATCCTCGCCTATGGAGAAGGAAATATCCTTATGAAAAAAGATGGCGAAACTATAACTCTTCCAAGCTTTGGAGAGCTGGAAGGAAAAGTTGAAAATCTCTATGAGAATTATATCTATCTCTTCTCTGTTGATGAAGAACATTTTTATCTGATCCCGGATCTGGATACCAGCCTTCTTCCCGGATATCAGTTTGAGATCATCCGTGTGCTTCGCACAGCAGAGCCTCAGTATCTGGCTTTTGCCGGAATCACCGGATACCAGCTTTTTCAGTGGTACAGCAAGCGTCGTTTCTGTGGCTGCTGCGGCCAGCCAATGGTACACGATAAGACAGAGCGCAAAATGATTTGTCCTTCCTGCGGAAACGGAGAATATCCGGTACTTTCCCCGGCTGTGATCGTTGGCGTTACCAATGGCGATAAGCTGATCCTTTCCAAATATGAGGGACGAAGCCACACACGTTATGCCATGATCGCCGGTTTTGCCGAGATTGGCGAGACTATTGAAGAAACTGTACACCGCGAAGTTATGGAGGAGATCGGCGTAAAGGTCAAAAATCTCCGCTACTACAAGAGCCAGCCATGGTCTTTCTCCGGCACTCTCCTGTTCGGCTTCTACTGTGACCTGGACGGCGACGACACTCTCACTGTAGACCACAACGAACTCTCCATGGCCTCCTGGTTCAACCGCGAGGAAATCCCGGATGAGGGTGATAATATCAGTCTTACCAAGGAAATGATGATGGCATTTAAGCATGGAAAGGCCTGAAGTATCGCTTGCCTGATTCCGTAAACAATTTTTCGTAACCAATTTCACAAAAAAACACCGACCATTCATCTGTACCATGTTCTGTCCAGGCTGCCAGATCATCTCTGACAGCTCAGACCCGGTACATATTTCCGATGAATGCCGGTGTTTTTATTTTCTATTTTTCTATTTTCTTCCGTACCGGAGTAAGCTGGCTAAAACCAGTTTATTTCTCCGCCGTCAGATGCCAGATATCTCTGTTGTATTCCTCGATAGTTCTGTCTGAAGAAAAGTATCCTGCTTTTCCGATGTTTACAAGCATTTTTTCTGCCCATGCGGTTCTGTCCTCATAATCGGACAGTGCCTGATCTTTCACCTTCGCATAATCCTCGAAGTCAAGAAGAGTCATGAACCAGTCTTTGCTTACGATCTCATGATGCAGTCTTCTTAAATGCTCTTCACTTCCAATAGAAAGAAGCTCGTTTCCTACGATAAAGTCTACTGCACGACGGATGCGCTCATCTTTCTCATAGAAATCTCTGGAGCAGTAATCTGCCTTTTCATAGTGTTCGATAACCTGCTCACTGGACTCACCGAAGATATAGATATTATCCTTACCTACCAGCTGGCTGATCTCCACATTTGCACCATCCATAGTACCAAGTGTCACAGCACCGTTAAGCATAAATTTCATGTTTCCTGTTCCGCTGGCCTCTTTGGAAGCAAGAGAAATCTGCTCGGAGATATCGCAGGCAGGGATCAGCTTCTCTGCTGCACTTACGTTGTAGTTTTCCACCATAACAACCTTCATGTATGGAGAAACCTCCGGATCATTATTGATAAGCTCCTGTAAGCAGAGAATCAGGTGGATGATATCCTTTGCGATAACGTACGCAGGAGCTGCCTTTGCACCGAAGATAAAGGTTACCGGGCGCTGCGGCTTCTCGCCTGCCTTGATCTTCAGGTAACGGTCGATGATATACAGGGCGTTCAGCTGCTGACGTTTGTACTCATGAAGACGTTTGATCTGGATATCATAAACACTGTGTGTGTTGATCTCCTCACCTGTGTTGGCTTTGATAAACTCCGCACATCTCTTCTTTGCATCCTGTTTGATCTTAAGGATATTGGCAAGAACGTCCTGATTTCCCTTAAATCCAAGCATCTTGTCAAGCTCAAAGGAATCCTTGCGGAAGCCATCACCGATCATGGATGTGATGTACTCAGTCAACGGATGGTTGCAGTGAAGGAGCCATCTGCGGAAGGTAATTCCGTTTGTCTTGTTATTGAATTTCTCCGGATAGATCTCATAGAACTGATGAAGCTCTGTCTCCTTCAGGATATCGGTATGAAGGGATGCAACACCATTGATGGAAAATCCGTAGTGGATGTCCATATGTGCCATGTGGACCAGGTCGTTCTTGTCGATGATGGCAAGATTTTCCTGCGGATATTTTGCTTTGATACGCTCGTCCAGCTTGCGGATGATCGGCATCAGGTGCGGAACAACCTCCTCAAGATAAGAGATCGGCCATTTCTCAAGTGCCTCTGCAAGAATCGTATGGTTGGTATAAGCGCATACATGAGATACGATCTCGCATGCCTCCTCAAACTCGATCCCACGCTCTGTGAGAAGACGGATAAGTTCCGGAATTACCATACTCGGATGTGTATCGTTGATCTGGATCACTGCATAATCGGCAAGGTCATGAAGATTGCAGCCTTTTGCTGTTGCCTCATCCAGAATCAGCTGTGCCGCATTGCTTACCATGAAATACTGCTGATAGATACGAAGCTTTCTTCCTGCGTCATCGCTATCATCCGGATACAGGAACAGTGTCAGGTTGTGAAGCAGATCCTTCTTATCAAAGGAGATTCCCTCGCCTACAATGCTCTCATCTGCAATATCAATATCAAAAAGGCGAAGCTTGATCGCTTTGTTCTCATAGCCTGCCACGTCAATATCATACAGTGTGGATTTCAGCATAAAGCCCTTAAACGGCACGTAATAGGAAACGCCTGCATCTGTAAGCCAGCTCTCCGGCTGGATCCACGGATTCGGTGTCTCAAACTGAAGATGATCCTTAAACTCCTGTTTGAAAAGTCCGAGGTGATAATTAAGTCCGATTCCTTCTCCCGGAAGTCCCAGAGTTGCGATGGAATCCAGGAAGCAAGCTGCCAGACGGCCAAGTCCGCCATTTCCGAGAGATGGCTCCGGCTCGATCTCCTCGATCATGGAAAGCTCTTTTCCGTTTTCTTTAAGATATTTCGCAACTTCATCGTAAACGCCCAGATTGATCAGGTTGTTGGAAAGAAGCTTACCGATAAGGAACTCTGCGGAAATATAATAAATTTTCTTTTTTCCTTCCTGGTAGCCGCGGCCCTTCAGCTGCTCCTTTGTCCAGGAGAGAAGTCCGTGATAGATTTCCTCGTTTGTACAATCTTTTACATTTTTGTTATATTTGTCTTCAAATACTTTGCTTAATGTTTCCATTTTTGATCTCCTTTCATGGATCTTGATGGGATGAAATATGTTTTTACAAGGTTGTTTGCTTTGTTTTTGATGTTATTAGGATATCACGTATTTCTTTTCAAAAATATAACAATCCTGTCATGATATGCAAGATATTTGTCAGACTGTTTTTCACTTTTTACTGTAGCTCTGCCTAAAACGCAAACGTGACATATGCGGTCGCTTCGAGATCTTTCTCAGACCTGTCTCATACTCTTCCTGTACTTATGCGGTGAAATCTTATTGGACTGCTGAAATTTCTTTATAAAATAACTTGTACTGTTAAATCCCACCTGCATAGCAATCTCCGTCACAGGTGCATCGGAATGTGTAAGAAGATACTTTGCCTTCTCCATACGGAAGTCATTGATATATTCCACCAAGGTTTTTCCCGTATACTGACGAAAAAGCTTCATAAAATAATACTCACTGTAATTGGAAAGTCCGGAAAGCTCTGAAACGGTAAGATTCTCCTGATAGTGAAGGCTGATATGATCCAGCACTTCCTTTACTGCTGCAAGGCTCTTGTTCTGCTCTGTACTTACCGGGATAATATAATGCTTCGTCAGCATCTCATAAAAGAAATCAAAGAACAGCATTTTCAGCTTCACATAAAAATATGGCTTCTTCTCCGTATGACAGTTATGGATCTCCTGAAAAATTTCCCGAAGCTTCTCATATCCGGAATCTCCTTCTTCTATATGATGGCAGAATTCTGCCTTGTTTTCTATTAATGGTGATACCACACATTCCTGGCAGATATCTCCCGGCTGACCTGCAAGGAAGCCCAGGCTGAAAACCACACTCTTATAATAAAGAGGCTTCTTAAGATCAGTCCGCATACTATGGAGAACTCCACAGTTCACGATCAGGATATCCCCCTTTTTCAGGCGGATGCTCTCCCGGTTCAGTCTGGCAAAGCCACTGCCTTTTTCAATATACATGATCTCCATCTCACTGTGCCAGTGGTCATACAGTGCATGAAAGATCTCACAGTTCGCCATATAGGTTTCCACCGGCAGCTCAAAGGAACCGTGAGGGCTTAATTCTTTTAAATTATCATCCACTTCGGATACGTGAAGAGGATTTTTTTCGGATGTGTCTGTTTCTGGCATGATTTCCTCCGTGATCTTCAGGTGAATACCGCAAGCAGTTATTCCACTCAAGCGGATATTCGCAATCCGCATTCGCTACTTGCTCATAACAGAATAACTGCCAAACAGTTATTCTGTTAAAATATAATATCAATTCCGTCTGGCTGCATAAGCATATCTGCCAGTTCTTCGGCATCTGATGAAATCTCTTTTACACGAATATCTCTTTTTCTTATTCCCAGTACTACAAGATTTCCCGATATTCCTGCGCTCATAATTTCTCTTATGTGATCTTTTTCTGTCAAAATTCCTTTTCTGAACAAAACCTGAACCAATTTCGGTGTACTGTATATGCCGATTTCTTTCCCACGATACTGCATTCTTGTCCGTTTAAATAAATTATCTATTTTACCAGCTGCGCCTTTATCATCCGTAATAACATAAAACTTTTCATCTGCTTCTCCGGGAATATTTGCCAAAATATGAAGACAAACAGCCAGTATTTCCTCACCAAGGTTATCGCCCGATTCTTTATTTTTTCGTACTGTTTCAAAAAAATGTCGATATATTTCTTTACTGTTGAGATTTTTCCCCTGCATAACTTCTTTATTAATCTCGGCATTATTTTCAATGGTATATGTTATGGTACTGACCGGTCCTTTTAATAGTCTTACCGCCCAGCATAAATAATTATTGATCGCAGCATTCGTGTTAAAAACCATCTCCATGATGAAAAAAATATCCTCTTCATACAGAACCACTACCGGTATTCCATATTCCCGTATGTATTTTATATATTCCATATATTCCTGATTTAGTATTCCACTATGAGAAGCCAGTTCCATCAAAATGCATCTCGTAATTACAAGAACGGTATCCTGAGTCTTCATATGCTTCAGTAAATACCCGGCTTCTTCTTTTTTCAGCTTGGAATGTCTCCGGAATGAACAAGCATCATAAAAACAACATTTCTTTCTGGAAAAAATTTCTGATATGATCTGATCTTTCCCGGTAATTATCCAAGGCATGATTTCTTGTATATTATAGGGGTTATCCACATAGCCTTCTGCCATTTGCTATTCCCCCCTTACTTCTCTGTAGAGCCTTTTCATATTCTGAAGAACTTTTTTTAATGTTCTTTCATTTAAATAAGCTCCTTCCATACATTCTTCACCATATCGCTTCACCATGTACTCCAACTTGTCGTAATCATCCCTATACGATGGATTTAAAATACTTTCATCCAGCCATAGTCTGGAAAAACCATTCTTTATATCATCTGCAGATATTTCCAGTAACATCTTTGATATATCTGATTCTTCCAGAAGTTCCAGTTCAAAGCATCGGACCAGTACAGCCATATAAGGAACCTGATAATAATTCATCAGGCGAAATACTGTATCTCTTTCATTATTTTCAGATTCCGCATGAAATTTCTGAAACATAAAACGAAATCCGCTTGTGGGCATCAAAAGCATTCCGGCAAACAAATTAGCTGCAACTTCCTCTTCATGTGTATAATAATCATCATTGGCAAACTCCACCTTTGTACGAAAATCTGTTTTCTGATAAAGCACATGATACAGTTCATGGCACAAAGCAAAATTCACATTTACCTTTGGCAATGATGTATTAAGTACAATATATCCCAACGCATCTCCTTTATAACAAAGAGCTCCTATTTCCTGATCACAGAAAGGCAGTTCTATAATAAGATATCCTTTTTTCTGAAAAGATGGTCTTACGATCTGCATAATATTAAGAAGTTCTTTATCGTTACTGATTCCCGCAAAAGAACAGAAGCTTCTTATCTTCTCTTCCATCTCTTCTTTATGACAATCCCCATATTGGATTATCTTTCTAAGACGTTTAATATCCATGGACTACTCCTTTGATATATTCATAAATCGATGTTTCGCACTCATTACTTCATCAATATTTTCCATCAGATTTTCAAGCTTTCCCGCAATTTCATTCTGACGTTCTGTAGGATTTCCTGCATAAAAAGCAATTTTTTCCTGTGTGTAATCACTGATCTGAGGGATAAAAAAAGAATCTTTCATAAAGAAATCCATTTTTTTCCCCAACGCAGATGCTATTTTTTCCATATCGGTGCTGTTTATATCCTGTACACCAGTCAGAATACGCGACAATTTTTTCCCATCAATTCCCGTTTTCAAACTGATATATGTCTGCTTAATCTTCATCTGTGAGAGATAAACATTTACATTTTCTATATATTTTGTCATGTCACATCTCCTCTTCCTTATCTTTCTGTTTATATATTATCTTGCTATGTACTATAATTATACGCTCTTTCATTAATATATCAACAAGGAAATCTCATTTAACAGGATTTTTATTTATATTTTTATTTTTCAAAATTTTTTTTTTAATTTCGAACCATATTTTCTCATTTTTTAATACTCTGATTTATTTTTCATCGCTTGACTTTTCCCATTTCAACTGCTATATATAATATTTGGAATAAAATAATTTGACTTTAAAAGGAACAAAAACTACCATGAATCCATTAAAAAAAGCTTACTGCCGGATTTTCCAGAATGTCTTTAAATTCGCCCTTCCACTGCTTCCTTACCGCAATCCGAAGATCATAGGAAGTGTCAAAGGGATCCCTGAAGTTCTGGAAAAAAGAAACTATAACAATGTACTCATCATCACAGATGCAGGTATCCGAAGCCTTGGCCTTACAGAAAGACTGGAGCAGACACTGAAGCGAAGCTGCATCTCTTACCATATCTACGACAAAACCGTTGCCAATCCAACAACCGTCAATGTGGACGAAGCCCTTCACATGTATCTGGATCATGACTGCCAGGCGATCATCGGCTTCGGCGGTGGTTCCAGTATGGACTGTGCAAAAGCCACAGCAGCCCGCATTGCCAAGCCACACCAGTCTCTTGCTCAGATGAAGGGAATCCTGAAGATCCACAAAAAACTTCCTCTTCTCATCGCCATCCCCACGACTGCTGGAACAGGAAGTGAAACAACACTTGCTGCTGTCATTACCGATGCAGAAACACGGCACAAATATGCCATCAACGATTTTCCGCTGATCCCACGCTACGCAGTTCTTGACCCCAAAGTGACTTTAAGCCTTCCGCCGTTTATCACAGCTACCACCGGCATGGATGCCCTGACTCACGCAGTGGAAGCCTACATTGGAAATTCCACTACACCTGGCACGAGAAAAAATGCCCTGGATGCTGTCAGACTGATCTTTGAAAATCTGGATACCGCCTACACACACGGCAATGATATTGAAGCAAGACGAAATATGCTCCGCGCCTCCTATTTCGCAGGCTGTGCCTTCACCAAATCCTACGTTGGATATGTCCACGCAATTGCACATTCCCTCGGCGGAAAATATAATGTTCCACACGGGCTTGCCAATGCAGTGATCCTTCCTATGGTGCTGGAAACCTATGGAGACAGCATTACCCATAAGCTTCGCAGCCTGGCTCTGGCTGTCGGTCTCTGCGATAAACATGAGGACGATAAAACTGCTGCCCGGATGTTTATTGATGCAATAAAAGATATGAAAAAACGCTTTGGCATCGGAGACTATATTCCGGAAATCCAGGAAACGGACATCCCGGAGCTTGCCCATTATGCAGATAAAGAAGCCAATCCTCTGTACCCGGTTCCTGTGCTGATGGATGCCAGCGAGCTTGAGACACTGTATTACAGGCTGATGCCTCCGGCAGGCAATTGTTAAAACAGACATTGGCATAAACAGATTTCAATATTTCGAATACAGGATTTTTTCAGAAAGGACTATAATTCCATGGAAAAAGAACAGATCAACCAGCTTTTAGATAAACAGCGCCAGTACTTCTACTCCGGCGCAACTCTTGACCTTGATTTTCGCATCAGCGCCCTGAAACGTCTCCGCGCTTCCATCCGGAAATACGAGGATCAGATCCACGCTGCGCTGAAAAAGGATCTGGGAAAAAGTAATTTCGAAAGCTATATGTGTGAGACCGGACTGGTGCTCTCCGAGATCACGCATATGCTGAAAAATATCCGCTCTTATGCAAAGGAACAGACTGTTCCGACTCCGCTGGCACAGTTCCATTCCCGCAGTTTCCGTAAACCATCTCCCTACGGTGTGGTTCTCATTATGAGTCCGTGGAACTATCCGTTTCTCCTCACCATGGAACCACTGGTAGACGCTATTGCAGCCGGAAACACAGTCATCCTGAAACCAAGTGCCTACTCACCGGCAACAAGTGAAGTGATCCGTCTTCTCATCCATGAATGCTTCGATGAAAAATACGTTGCAACTGTCACAGGCGGACGTGCGGAAAACACACATCTTCTCAGTCTGCACTTTGATTACATCTTCTTCACGGGAAGCCAGTCTGTGGGAAAAGAGGTCATGAGAAAGGCTTCCGAGTACCTCACACCAGTCACTCTGGAGCTGGGTGGAAAAAGCCCCTGCATCGTGGACAAAACAGCCAATCTCCGCCTTGCGGCAAAACGTATCGTCTTCGGCAAGTTTCTGAACTGCGGCCAGACCTGCGTGGCTCCGGATTACATCTACTGTGATCCGGAGATCAAAGAAGCCCTGATCGCAGAGCTTCGCAGGCAGATTACACGCCAGTATGGAAAAGAACCTCTGAAAAACCGGAATTACGGAAAGATCATCAACGAAAAGCATTTCGACCGTATCAACAGTCTGATCGATCCTGCCAAAACTGTCTGCGGCGGTGGTTCCAGCCGTGAAACACTTCAGATCGAGCCGACGGTTCTTGACAACGTAACCTTCGATGATCCGGTCATGCAGCAGGAAATTTTCGGCCCGGTACTTCCGGTCCTCACCTATGACTCTCTCGGAGGTGCCGTAACAAAGATCAATTCCATGGCACATCCGCTGGCTCTTTATATCTTCACCGAAGATGAAAAAAATGCCCGGGAAGTTACTTCCCGATGTGGTTTCGGCGGTGGCTGTATCAACGATGTCCTCATACATCTGGCAACCAGCAATATGGGGTTCGGCGGCTTTGGTGAGAGCGGTATGGGATCCTATCATGGCATCGACGGCTTCCGAACATTCTCTCATTATAAGAGTATTGTAGATAAAAAAACCTGGATCGATCTTCCTATGAGATATCAGAAATATCGGAAGATTTATGAGAAAATGGTACGGTTGTTTATGCGGTAGATATGAAGGGAGGGCGATGCCTGATGCATCGCCCTCCTGTTACTTTAGATTTTTTTATTATTTTTCCCAGATGATCTTTACCGGCATGATTCCGGTCAGTTCTTTGCTTTTTTCATCCGGCTGGCTGCAGCCTGCATAAATTTCAAATTTCTTTCCTTCTTCCATCCGTTTCCCCATTTCATCTACTACGGTGAATGCTTTTTCCCATATTGGGATTTCTATTTTTCGGCATTCTCCCGCCTTCAGGAATATCCGCTGAAAACCGGCCAGCATCGGATTGGGAATGGCGTTTTTGCTGTCGATATTTTTTACATAGATCTGAACAACATCCTCTGTATCATATGCGCCGTTATTCCGCACTTCTACCTCCACGTTTACCTTCTGTCCACATGTTTTGACCTCTGCTTTATCTACTGTCACATTACTGTACGTCAGACCAAATCCAAAAGGAAACTGTGCTTTTCGTTCCATATAGCGATATGTTCTGCCTTTCATGGAATAATCGGTAAAATCCGGAAGTTCTTCCAGGCTTTCATAAAATGTCACCGGAAGTTTTCCTGATGGCGAGATTTCTCCAAACATTACCTTTGCCGCTGCCTTCCCACCCTGGCATCCAGGATACCACAGCATCATGACTGCATCAAATTTTTCTGCCGCATATTTCAGATCAAGGTCACTTCCTGCCAGCAGACAGAATACTACCGGTTTTCCGGTGTCTGCGATTGCTTCCATCAGTTCCCGCTGTACTCCGGGAAGTTCAATATCTTCTTTATCTCCCGATACATAGCTGTTTCCGGTATCTCCCTCTTCTCCTTCCAGTGTCTCATCCAGTCCCATGCATAAGATCACTACATCACTGTTTTCCGCAACCACCTTTGCTTCCGCAATACGATCTCT
The DNA here is from genome assembly GCF_003478985.1 of Ruminococcus sp. AF20-12LB. Lineage (NCBI taxonomy): Bacteria > Bacillati > Bacillota > Clostridia > Eubacteriales > Oscillospiraceae > Ruminococcus > Ruminococcus sp. AF20-12LB. The sequence goes on from NZ_QUGH01000006.1 coordinate 90,736, forward strand.
GGTAAACGCAAGGTGCTCCGTCCGGTCTCGGAACAGATCACAGCCTCTGGAAGTGAGGATCCTTACATCGTCTCCCACATAATCCTGGATACCTTCCTGTATGGTAATATACCTGGAAGCTGTCCCGTGATAATTACCGATCAGCGCCTGTCTGCTGTCTGCATTTGGTCCAATAATTCCTATTGTTTTCAGTTTTTCTTTATCAAGCGGAAGAATCCCGTTATTTTTCAGCAAAACAAAACTTTTTTCCGCTGCTTTCTCCGCTGCAGCCAGATTCCTGGGAGATTCCACCTCCATGTAGGAGATATTGTCATATTCGCTTCCATCAAACAAGCCCAGCAGATACCTTGTAGTAAAAAGCCGCACTGCTGCCTGGGTTATGGTTTCCTCTGTGACAAGCCCTTTTTCGTATGCTTTCATAATGTGAAGATAGGTATTTCCACAATTCAGGTCACAACCATTATTAATAGCCAGTGCTGCAGATTCAACGGCTGTATCCGTTACCATATGGTGTTCGTGAAAATCACGGATCGCCCAGCAGTCTGATACAAAATGCCCCTGAAATTTCCATTCGCCTCTGAGTTTTTTCTGTAATGCGGGACTTCCGCAGCAGGGTTCCCCGTTTGTCCGGTTATAAGCTCCCATAACCGCTTCTACTTTCGCTTCTTTTACCAGACCTTCAAATGCCGGCAGATACGTTTCTTCCATATCTTTTGCGGATGCTTCCGCATCAAATTCATGACGGAGTGCCTCCGGCCCGGAATGTACTGCAAAATGTTTGGCACAGGCTGCTGCCTTCATTGTATCCCCATTTCCCTGAAGTGCTTTTACAAAGGAAACTCCAAGTTCTTTTGTAAGATACGGATCTTCCCCATAAGTTTCATGGCCTCTACCCCATCGTGGATCACGAAAAATATTGACATTAGGAGACCAGAACGTCAATCCCTTATAAATATCTCTGTCACCGTTTACGGAATATGCATTATACTTTGCTCTGCCCTCTGTTGCCACGATACCGGCCATCTCTGCCACACTTTTCCTATCAAAAGTTGCCGCCATTCCGATCGCCTGTGGAAAAACCGTTGCCTGCCCTGCTCTGGCAACACCGTGAAGTCCCTCATTCCACCAGTTATATGCCGGAATTCCCAGTCTTTTTATTACAGGTGCATCATACCTTAACTGACTGGCTTTTTCCTCCAGCGTCATTCTGGCAACCAGCACTTCTGCTTTTTCCTTTGCTTCCTCCCGATTCATCCCCAATTTCCTCCTCACCTTTTTTTATATCATCTATCACCTGGTCTCTAACTGTCAAGTAGATATTTTCTGTAATTTCTCCGAAATCTGCTCAGCACGAAAAAAATCTGCTTTACCCTTTTTTTGGATAAAGCAGATTTTTATTACACTTTGTGATCTGTGTTACGATTTCAGCCGGAAATTTATCTGATCGCATCCTTCATCTCTTTCACATAAGCCTTCACCTTCGGCACGCAGTCTTTGCCGTAGGCACCACAAAGCTTCACAATGGCAGATCCTACAATGGCACCGTCCGACTGGTCCGCCATCTTTTTCGCCTGCTCCGGTGTGGAGATTCCGAATCCTACTGCACATGGAATATCTTTCTGGGCTTTTACCAGCTTCACCATAGCTCCGATATCTGTGGTAATGCTGGTACGCATTCCTGTTACCCCAAGGGAAGATACGCAGTAAACAAAACCTTCCGCCTCTTTTGCGATCATGGCGATCCGCTCATGGGAGGTCGGTGCAATCAGGGAGATCAAATCAAGGCCGTACTGTTTGCACACAACATCAAACTCTTCTTTTTCCTCTAACGGAACATCCGGAAGGATCAGTCCATCCATTCCAACTTCTGCTGCTTTCCTGATAAAACGCTCTGTTCCGTAAGAAAATACTACGTTTGCGTAGGTCATAAATACCATTGGAATTTTTGTGTTTTTACGGATTTTTTCTACCATTGCAAAAACTTTATCTGTAGTCACGCCGCCTGCAAGTGCTCGAACATTGGCTTCCTGGATCACAGGTCCCTCTGCAGTAGGATCTGAGAACGGGATTCCAAGCTCGATCAGATCTGCTCCTGCTTCTTCCATTGCATAAACCAGTTGCTCTGTTACCTCCAGAGACGGATCTCCGCAGGTCAAAAAAGGAATAAATGCTTTTCCGTTTGCAAATGCTTCTGTAATTCTACTCATGAATATCCTCCCCTCTGTAGCGGGCGATTGCCGCACAGTCCTTATCTCCACGTCCTGAAACAGTAACTACCATGATCTTGTCCTTTCCAAGTGTCGGTGCGATCTTTTTCGCATAAGCCACTGCATGAGCACTTTCGATTGCAGGAATAATTCCTTCTGTTCTGGAAAGATATTCAAAAGCATCTACTGCTTCGTCATCTGTAACAGGCACGTACTCTGCTCTTCCGATATCATAAAGGTGTGCATGCTCCGGACCTACACCCGGATAATCAAGACCTGCGGAGATGGAGTATACAGGTGCGATCTGTCCGTACTCATCCTGGCAGAAGTAGGATTTCATACCATGGAAGATTCCGAGACGACCGGTTGCGATGGTTGCCGCAGTTTCCGCAGTATTTACGCCACGTCCTGCTGCCTCACAGCCGATGAGACGAACGTCTTTGTCCTCAATGAAATTGTAGAAGGTTCCGATAGCATTGGAGCCGCCGCCCACACAGGCCAGGACAACATCCGGAAGCCTGCCCTCTTTTTCCAGCATCTGTTCTTTGATCTCCCTGGAGATCACTGCCTGAAAATCACGTACGATAGTTGGGAACGGGTGCGGTCCCATAACAGATCCCAGTACATAATGGGTATCTGCAATACGGTTTGTCCACTCACGCATGGTCTCCGAAACAGCATCCTTTAAGGTTGCGGTCCCGCTTGTGACTGCATGGACTTTTGCTCCGAGGAGACGCATCTTGTAAACATTCAGGGCCTGACGTTCCGTGTCTTCTTTTCCCATGAAAACTTCACATTCCATCCCCATCAAAGCTGCTGCGGTTGCAGTTGCAACACCATGCTGTCCGGCTCCTGTCTCAGCGATCACACGTGTCTTGCCCATTTTTTTCGCCAGGAGCACCTGACCGAGTACGTTGTTGATCTTGTGAGCTCCTGTGTGGTTCAGATCCTCCCGTTTCAGATAGATCTTAGCTCCGCCAAGGTCCTCGGTCATATGTGCCGCATAGTAAAGACGGGATGGTCTTCCTGCATATTCATTCAGAAGCTCTGTGAGCTCACGGTTGAATTCCGGGTCGTTTTTGTAATGGTTGTATGCTTCCTCAAGCTCCAGAACGGCGTTCATCAGTGTTTCCGGGATGTACTGTCCGCCATGGATGCCGAATCTTCCTTTTGACATGTTATATTTCCTCCTTTATGCTCCTTACTGCGTATACTGCTTCTAATATTTTATCCGAGTCTTTGTGACCGCCGGTTTCTACACTGCTGCTTAAATCTACTGCCCAGGGGTGAAGCAGATGTATGGCTGATTCCAGATTTTCACAGCCCAGACCTCCTGCCAGAAACCAGGGACGTTTGATCGCCGGCACCAGGCTCCAGTCGAAAATTTCTCCTGTTCCTCCTGCGCCCTGATCCAGAAGAATATAGTCTGCTTCCGAACGGATCGCTTTCTTTATATCTGCTTCTGTTTTTATGGAAAAAGCCTTTATCAGAAGCTGGTCTGTCATGATCCTAAGCTGTCTGATATAATTCTCGTCTTCCTGTCCGTGAAGCTGTGCCAGGGCAATGGTTCCTTCGTTTAAAAGCTGTGCGGGAAGCTCCACCGGTGCATTGACAAATACGCCTACCGGCAAAATGCTCTCATCCAGTTTTTCCCGGAGAGCCCTCAATTGCTCCACGGTGACGTTTCTCCTGCTTTTTGAGAATTCTACAATGAATCCTGCAAAGTCCGGTTTTGCTTCGTTAACTGCCTGGATATCTTCCAGGCGGGTCAGGCCGCAGATCTTGATTCTGGTTCTGCTCCCACGTTTCAACTGTTGTTCTCTCATATTCAGCCAATCCTGCCCTTTCTGTCTGACCCTGCACCTTCCTGTTTCGTTACTATTTGCTACTGGTCAGCTCTGTTACTTATTTGCTCTATTCTTTAGTTTGGCCTTTATACAAGCGCTCCACCATTCAGATTTTCCAATACAGCTTTCTTATCCGGGCTTCGCATCAGGGTTTCACCGATCAGGACTGCACCTACCCGGTTTCTTTCCAGGATAGCGATATCACCTGCGTTTTTGATTCCGCTCTCAGACACAAATACCACATTGTCCGGTGCCAGGTTTCGAAGACGGATACTGTTATTCATATCAACCTTAAAGGTTTTCAGATCACGGTTATTTACACCGACGATCTTTGCACCTGTCTTTAATGCTCTTGCCACTTCATTCTCGTCATGAGCTTCCACCAGTGCATCCATTCCCAGAGCTTCTGCCAACTCCCTGTATTCCAGGAGTTCCCGGTCATTTAAGGCAGCACAGATCAGAAGTACAGCCGATGCGCCGAATGCTTTTGCCTGATAGATCATGTACTTATCCACCGTGAAGTCCTTCCGGAGGACCGGAATATCCACTGTTTCTGTGATCTCACGGAGATAAGTGTCACTTCCCATGAAATAAAATGGCTCTGTGAGGCAGGAGATCGCGGATGCACCTGCTGCCTCGTATTCTTTCGCAATTTCCAGATACGGAAATTCCGATGCGATCAGCCCCTTGGAGGGGGAAGCCTTTTTTACTTCACAGATGTAGGACATACCCGGCTTTTTCAATGCTTCCAGAAAGGACGGCTGCTGTGGCGCTTTTTCTGCCAGGATTTTCAGCTGATCCAGGGGAAACTGAAGCTTTTCCTTCCGGATACGTTCTCTTGTTTTTTCTGCGATTTCTTCCAGAATGTTTTTTTCGCTCATTCTTTGTTTGTCTCCTTGATATTTCATTTCAACTCTCATTCAGCAATTTTAAGAAATCTGGCAACTTCATATGTCAGTTAATGAGCTGTGCCTGTTCTTCTCCTGCCACCATTATCCTTAAATCTCATTGCTTAATTTAACAAATTCCTCAAGCTTGGCAGCAGCTGCACCACTGTCGATCAGATCTTCTGCCTTTCTTACGCCGGCTTCCAGGCTCTCTGCCTTTCCTGCGATATAAAGTGCTGCACCTGCGTTCATGCAGACCGCCTGACGCTTCGGGCCTTTTTCGGTTCCGTTTACAATGGCTTTTGTGATCTCTGCGTTCTCTGCCGGTGTGCCGCCTGCCAGATCTTCTTTGCTACAGCGTGTATAGCCGAACTGCTCCGGTGTGATCTCATAGGATTGGAACCATCCGTCCTTGATCTCGCACACAGAAGTCGGTGCGCTCATGGAAATCTCATCCAGCTTATCCTGTCCGAAAACTACCATTCCGCGGTTCACGCCAAGCTTCATCATAACCTGTGCCAGCGGCTCTACCAGAGACTGGTCAAAGACTCCCATCAGCTCCATGTTTGCGCCTGCAGGGTTGCTTAATGGTCCGAGGATATTAAATACCGTGCGGATTCCCAGCTCTTTACGGATCGGTGCCACATATTTCATGGCAATATGATAATTCTGTGCGAACAGGAAACAGATGTTGATCTTTTTCAGAATCTCTGCACTTTTTTCCGGCGGGATGGTGATCTTTACGCCAAGTGCTTCCAGAACATCTGCTGCACCACTCTTGGAAGATGCTGCACGGTTTCCATGTTTTGCTACCGGAACGCCCCCTGCTGCGATCACAAGAGAAGATGTCGTGGAAATGTTAAAGGAGTTTGCTCCGTCACCACCGGTTCCTACGATTTCCAGAACATTCATATCGTGGAGAAGCTTGATGCAATGTGCACGCATTCCGGCTGCAGATGCAGTGATCTCATCAATAGTCTCTCCTTTCAGGGAAAGTGCAGTAAGGTAGGATGCCATCTGTACCGGTGTTGCCGCTCCGTCCATGATCTCATTCATTACGGCTTCTGCTTCGTTGTATGTAAGGTCTTCTTTTTTTGAAAGCTTGATGATTGCTTCTTTGATCATTGTTGTTTCCTCCTGTTCTGTAACGATTCTATCTTTTATGGGTTGCTGTTCTCCGTCTTATCTGTTTCTGACAACCTTCATAAAGTTCTCGATCATTGTTTTTCCATCTGGCGTCATAACGGATTCCGGATGGAACTGTAATCCGAATACCGGATATTCTTTATGCTCCAGTGCCATCACCTCTCCGTCCTCAGACTCAGCGGTAACAACCAGTTCCTCCGGTAAGGTATCCCGGATAGCTGCCAGTGAGTGATATCTGGCTGCCGGAAAAGTTTCCGGAAGTCCTTCAAACATCCGGCTCTTTCCAACTTTACGTATCTCTTTCTGCTTTCCATGCATCATCTCTTTTGCGTAGGATACTGTCCCTCCGAAGGCTTCACAGATGGACTGATGTCCAAGACAGATTCCCAGGATCGGCAGCTTATCCTTGAAATATTTTATGGATTCAATACAGATTCCCGCATCCTCCGGTCTTCCCGGACCAGGAGAAAGGATCAATGCCTCCGGCTTCATGGCCTCCAGTTCTTTTATTGTCACTTCATCATTTCTTACCACTTTGATATCCGGCTCCACAGAACCGATCAGCTGGTAAACATTGTAGGAAAAGCTATCATAATTATCGATCAGTACTATCATTCCAGTCCCTCCTGTGCAGTTTCGATTGCCTGTACAACGGCTCTTGCCTTATTGCAGCACTCCTGAAATTCACTTTCCGGAATACTGTCTGCTACGATCCCTGCTCCTGACCGGATGCAGATCTCACCGTTTTTCTTATAAACCAGGCGGATGGCAATACAGGTATCCAGGTTTCCGGCAAAATCCAGATATCCGATAGCACCGCCGTAAATGCCTCGCTTGCTCTGTTCCAGTTCCTGAATGATCTGGCAGGCACGGAATTTCGGTGCTCCGGAAAGTGTTCCTGCCGGAAGAATGGCATCTACTCCATCTACAGCGTCTTTATCGTCCCGGATCTGGCCGGTAACTGTGGAACCGATATGCATCACATGGGAAAAACGCTCGATGCACATATATTTTTCTACGTTCACGGTACCGATCTTACTGATCTTTCCGATATCATTTCGACCAAGATCCACAAGCATGTTATGCTCGGAACGTTCTTTTTCATCTGCCAGAAGTCCTTTTTCCAGCACTTCGTCTTCTTCTCTTGTCTTGCCTCTTGGCCTGGTTCCTGCCAACGGAAAGGTACTCAATTCTGTGCCGGTAAGCTTTGCCAGTGTTTCCGGTGATGCTCCGGCGATCTCAATATCATCACTGGAAAAATAAAACATATATGGTGAAGGATTGGTAGCCCTAAGAACACGATAAGTATCAAACAGGCTTCCCTCGGCTTTTGCTCTCATAGGATTGGAAAGGACTACCTGGAAAATATCTCCTTCATGAATGTAATGTTTCGCTTTCTCAACCATCTCACAGTATTTTTCTTTCGGGAACTGCGGCTCAATGGAAGATTTCAGTTTCAAAGACGGAAATTCCTTCTGTTTTCCGTTTCGGATCAGATCTGCCATCTCTTTTAATTTTACTTCCGCCTTCTGGTAGGAATTTTCCGGATCATCCGTCATCACGCCGGTGATCAGAAGCACCTTCTGTCTGTAATGGTCAAAGGCGATCACCTGGTCAAAAAGCATCAGATCCATATCCCGGAAATCCTGTACTGTCTCGTCGGTAAGCTCCAGCTTCGGCTCGCTATACTTAATGTAATCGTAGGAAAAATATCCTACCAGGCCTCCGGTAAAGGTCGGCATATTTTCCAGCACCGGGCTTTTGTATTCTTTCAGGATCTCCCGAATGGCATCTCCCGGATGCTTCACCTGCTGTACGGTTTTTTCTTCAGTTCCGTCCTCATGGATCATACGGATCTGAAGCTTTCCGTCTGTACAGGTGATCTCCATGGATGGCTCATATCCCAGGAAGGAATAGCGTCCCCATACCTCTGTCTGACTGGCACTTTCCAGAAGATAACAATGTCTGCTGGCTGTGCGTAAGGTCCTCATGAATTCTACGGGTGTATAGCGGTCGGAATACAGCTCTCTGCATACAGGGATTCGCCGGTATTCGCCTGACTGTGCGATTTCTTTGATTTTTTCTAATGTTGGATACATATACAGGCCCTCCTGAGTTTTTCATTCCTTACCGGAGGACGGGACATTTGCAATCCGTATTCGCTGCTTGCTCATAAAATTAAAAAAAAGCCCGTCTCCGACAGAATCTGGTTCTGTCAGGGACGAGCTTTAAATTCAAAATCACCCGCGGTGCCACCCTGATTCACGGTCTGACCCGTGCACTTGGCGGAATACCTTCATATTCCCGGCAACTGACGTATGCCCTCACGTCACAGAATACTTGATACCCGAAAGTATCTTTCCCTGTGCCCTCTGCGGTCCATTTGATAAACTGCCTCTCGACCCGGCTCTCACCCTCCCGGACTCTCTGTGCGCGCATGGATATCTTTATCTCCGCTTCAACGGTTTAGTGGTTTACTCAATTAAATTTTTTCTATAAAATAGCACAGTGTTTCTGATATGTCAATACAAAAGTTGAAAAAAATATCATTTTGTTCTATAATTGTACAAAAGTAATTGTTATAAATATCACATGGAAAGGACCAGAAAAACACTATGGCAGAAAGAAATACAAACACCTGGCTGGATACCTCCGATCCGCAGGTTTTTATCAAAAATTCCGCAAAATTTAATGATTTAATGATGATGTATCGATGTACGGTCCGTGAGGTACGCACCAAGCTGGAAGTCCTCAACGATGAATTTTCATTGGAATATAAACGTAACCCGATCTCCTTCATCAAGACAAGGATCAAAAAGCCGGAAAGCATTTACAAAAAGCTCAAAAGGCTCGGCTATGAGTTTACTGCGGAGAATATTCAGAATCAACTGAATGACGTGGCAGGCATCCGTGTTGTCTGTGCTTTTATCGATGATATCTACACCATTGCAGACCTGATCACCAGGCAGGATGACATTACCGTCATTCAGGTAAAGGACTATATCAAAAATCCAAAACCAAACGGCTACCGTAGTTATCACATGATTGTGGAAATCCCTGTATTCTTCTCCAAGGGAAAAACTCCCATGCGTGCAGAGATCCAGATCCGTACCAACGGTATGGATTTCTGGGCTACTCTGGAGCATCAGCTGCGTTACAAGCAGAATATCGAAGAAATGGACGGTTATGAGGAAGTCAGCAATGAGCTGCTGAACTGCGCTCGCGCTGTGATCGATATGGATAACGAAATGCAGCGGATCAAAAACAAGATCGGACAATTCCATGATATTTAAAAAACAGGTGAGGCTGTTACAGCCTCACCTGTTCTTTCTCACTGTTTTTCACCCGGAACGCCCGCGGTGTCATGTGATAATGTTCCTTGAATACCCGATGAAAATAACTGTTATTTTCATAGCCTACAGCTGCAATGATGTCACTGACAGGCAGATCTGTTTCACACATCAGCTCTACAGCCTTGTTCAGACGTTTTCTCTGAAGAAGTTCCTTGAAATTAAACCCTGTGCTTTTCTTGATCATCTTACTGAGGACATGCATGGGAAGATGCAGACGACCACAAAGCTCCGTCAGCGTGGCAGTCCGGTATTTCTGTTCAATATAATCCAGTGTTGTCATGGAAATCATATTTTCGTACTGATTGGGCAGCCGCATCTCCACATACTGCACCGATTCTACCAGATACATAAAGATCAGGCCCATTGTGGTCTGATTGATCCGCTCTCTGTTCTCCTCACCGTTTACAAGAGAATAAATGATATTTTCCAGAAGATTCTGGATCTGCAGCACTTCCGCAACCTTAAAATGAAGATATTCCCCACGCTCTTCATCCTGACGCAGGACATTCACCAGAAAATCTGCCAGCATATTGTCATTTCCCGCCATGGAATAGGCCACATCAAAAAACTCCGGCAGCACCATAAAATTGATCGCAATATCATTCTGCCCCGCTTTCAGAATCTCATGCTTCGTAAACTGATTAAGAAAAAGCAGCTCACCTTTGTTAACTATGACTTTTTTTCCATCAATGATATTAGTCAGAGATCCCTCACACACATACAGCACTTCCACAAAATTATGCCTGTGAGACGGAAAATACACAAAACGGGTGTGTGTACGCACAGCGATCAGCCTGCCTTCTTTCAGCATCTTACGGCTGTCCACGGTAAAGTCCCGACCGGATGTGTAGAGATCTCTATCCACCTCTGCTTCTCCATCCAGGATTTTTCTCTCTTCCTCTGTGATCTTTCTCAGCTGATCCAGTAATGCCTGCTGCATGTATTTTGCTCCTTTATCTGTTCATGGTTTTCTGTTCTGCTGTCCTCATTTTAACACTGCAGCCATAAGAGTACAACCAGAATCAGAAGGCGGAGATTTTTTCAGAAACCTTCTATACACGAAATCCAAACATACAAAACAGGCGGAGTCCGAAAACTCCGCCTGTCCTGAAAGGATTTATCATATGATTATACAGTCAATCTGAGGATTGATTAGTACAGCTTAGCCATCTCCTCGATGTTGCTTGTATCGAATTTCAGAGGTGCACCAAGAACAACCTCTGTACCGCCGTCATCAGCGTCTGTTACTGTGTAGTCACCAAGGTCACCAGCTGTGAACTTGTCATCTTTAGCACCTGTGATGTCGCCGTTGATCAGAGAGATTGTTGTGTAAGCACTGAGTTTTCCAAGGCCCTGCATATCCCACAGATAGAAGTATGGGCAGGAATGAGAATCATCATCACCTGTGTACTCCTGCATCTCAGATGGAAGTCCAAGTCCTGTCAGCTTGCAGGAAGATCCGTTATCCTGAAGATATTTAGCTGCTGCTGCGATACCAACTGTTGTAGGTGCGCAGATAACTTTCAGATCCTTGTAGTTCTGAAGAAGAGCTGCTGTCTGGTCTGTGGATTTCTGTGGCTCATCATCACCATATACAACGTCTACAAGCTCAAGCTTGCTGTATTTTTCATCGCCTTCCATGATAGTCTTCATTGCATCGATCCATGCATTCTGGTTAGCGGACTGAGATGTAGCGGAAAGGATAGCGAACTGTCCCTCACCACCGGAAATATCAAGAACTGCATCCATAAGTGCCTGAGCAACTTCTTTTGTACCAGCCTGGTTTACGAAAATCTCACGGCTGTCTTTGTTCGGTGCGGAGTCGAAGGAAGATACTTTGATTCCCTCATCCATAGCTTCCTCAAGCTTAGCCTGAAGAGCGTTAACATCGTTAGCGGAAATACAGATTGCATCAAAGTCCTGGGAAATCAGGTTGTCAAGAACCTTGATCTGTGCATCAGCTGTGGCTGTCTCAGGATAAACGACCTGAACCTCGCCGCCTTCAGCCTCTACTGTCTCCTGGAAAGCTTTCGCTGCGATCTCGAAGAATGCATTACCAGCTGCTTTACCAACCAGAGCGATTTTTTTGCCTTCTGCGGAATTTCCAGCTGCTTCTGTCTTAGTATCTTCGGATTTGTCGTCTGCTGCAAGAACCGGGCAAACTGTACCAAGAACCATTGCTCCACAAAGGATTGCGCTAATTACCTTTTTTTTCATTGTTGTTCCTCCCTATAAGAATATAATTTTTTTATATGCTGCTGCCTCCGCTACACCAATGGAGGCAGCTAACAATCATATGGTTTTCAAAAGTGATATTTAGTTTTTCTTCATTGCGACTGCTTTTTTCACATCACCGATGATATTCGGAAGAGCTACTGCTGCTACCAGAAGTACACCGATGATAAGAAGGATTACCTGTGCATTTACGTTCTTCTGTCCAAGACCAACTCGTAAGCATACGATGATGAATGCGGAAATGATACCACCGGCCAGGTTTCCTTTACCACCTGTGGAGGAGATACCTCCGAATACTGCCATTGCGATGGCATCCATCTCAAATCCGTTACCGGTCGTTGTGTTTGCACCGTAGGAAGAGGATACCAGGAACACTGCACAAAGTCCAGACATAAGCCCCATAATTGTATAGATGATGAAACGGATCTTCTCTACGTGGACACCTGCGTAATAAGCTGCCACACGGTTTGTTCCGATCGCATATGTACGGCGTCCGAATGTGCTCTTTCCAAGGAAGATTGCAAAGATCACACCAAAGATCAGTACCAAGAAAAGAATATATGGAACATTTCCAACCTTTCCACCGATGGCACGGAAGCCGTCTGTGTTTGTGATCGCAATACTTCCGCCGGCTCCAAGTGTTACCTCAGCGATACCACGGAAGATGATCTGTGTTGCCAGTGTTACGATCATTGGAGGCAGTTCCTTGAAACGGGTAAGGATAAATCCGTTAACCGCACCACAGAGGGCACCAACAACCAGTGCTGTAAGTACTACTACAATGAACGGAGCGTTTGTGTTGCAGACCATACAGCTTAAGGTAGCGGAGAGACACACGATCGCACCTACGGAAATATCGATCTCGCCTAATACCAGGATGTACGCCATCGGGAACATCATGAATACCTCTGCAAGGTAAACCGGCATCTGACGAAGAACACTCTTCATATTATAAAACTCAGAAAATGATGCGCAGAAAATATTTACCAGGATAAAGAGAATGACCAGGATGCCTTCCCAACTGAATATGATGTGTTTCATCGGATTTTCCGGCACATTGTTAATACTTCTTCCAGATTTTCCAGCCATGATTTACATCTCCCTTCCCTTTAATGCGTTTTTATCTGCGATTCTCTGCAGAACAACGTTGATCACAACTACTACCAGGATGATAACACCCTTGATCATGTTCTGCCACAGTGAACTGATACCTACAAGCGGAAGAGCTTTTGCGATCGTTGCAAGGATAATGGAACCGAGGAATGCACCTACTACGGTTCCACGTCCACCGCTCATGCTTACACCACCGATAACGCAGGCTGCGATAACATCCATCTCACCGCCGTACTGCATATCAGGCATTGCAGAAGCATAAACAGATACCTGAAGTGCTCCGCCAAGACCTGCGAGGAATCCCATGATCACATATACAAGAAGGTTGATATTCTTTGCATTGATACCGGAAACCTGTGCTGCGCTTGCATTACTTCCTACTGCGTAGATCCTTCGTCCTGTTCTTGTCCATTTCATAAAGAAGAAGAATACCACGTAGCATACGATGATCACCCAGATAACCTTGTTGATCCCAAGGAAGCTGGTTGTTGCAAAATTCTTAAACTCACCAAGAGCTGCGGCACTTGCCCACTCACCACCGTGAGAAACAAGATAACCCATTGCTCTGTAGATGTACATAAAGCCCATGGTTGCAATGATAGGCGGAACGTTTGCTCTTGAAATTACAAGACCTACAACCAGTCCGCAGGCAATACCGATCGCCATTGCAATGATGAAAGCAAGTAATGTACTTGTGATATGTCCATATTTCAGGAGCATACCGATGGACATACCGGAAAGTGCCAGAGTTGACATGATGGAAATATCGATTCCGCCTACCAGCATGACACACAGCATACCAAGTGACATTACCATTGTTACTGCATTATTTTTCAGCATCTCCATGAGTGACTTCGGCGTAAGGAATGACGGGCTGATCACTGTGACAACGGCAAACAGCACGACCACGATAATTGCCAGCAGAGCCTCTCGGGAGCCTGTAATCTTCTTGATGACAGATTTCTTTTCCATTATTTAGTCCCCTTTCCAGTGCTCTTTTCCATGGACAGCTCAAGGATTCCCTCCTGTGTTGCCTCTCCTCTGTTCAGTTCTCCTGTCTTGCGGCCATTACACATAACGATGATACGGTCTGCCATACCCAGGATCTCCGGCATCTCGGAAGAAATCAGGATGATTGCATATCCTTTCTTTGCAAGGTCTCCCATGATCGCATAGATCTCAGCTTTGGCACCAACATCGACACCCTTTGTCGGCTCATCCATGATAACGACCTTCATTTCCTGAGCAAGTGCCTTGGCAACAACAACCTTCTGCTGGTTACCACCGGACAGTGAACTTGCAGGCTGGAAAATATCAACAGCCTTGGTATCTACTTCTTCAAGAAGCTTCTTGGAAAGCTCTCTTTCTGCTTTCTCGTCATTGAATCCGGATTTTGCATATTTACTGATGATCGGAAGTGTTACGTTTCTTCCAAGTCCCCAGCTCATGACAAGGCCCTGCTTCTGTCTGTCCTCAGGAAGAAGGATAATACCTTTTTCCATTGCTTCGGAAGGAGTCTTGATATAAACCTCTTTTCCCTCAAGGAAAACCTTTCCTTCGTCCGGACGGGTGATTCCACAGACAGCTTCCATAACCTCTGTACGTCCTGCACCAACCAGACCTGTAAGACCTACGATCTCGCCTGCATGTACATTGAAAGAAACATCCTTGAAAAATCCTGTTCTGGAAAGATGTTCGATACGGAGCATCTCATCTCCCAACTCAACTTCCGGTTTCGGGAACAGATCATTGATCTCACGGCCAACCATTGCCTTGATCAGATCTGCGTTTGTGATTCCATCTACATCATAGGTTCCGATGTACTGGGAATCACGGAATACGGTAACTCTGGAAGCCAGACGGTACATATCTTCGAAACGATGAGAGATAAAGATAATGGAAACACCATTCTCTTTCAGCTTGTCAACCAGTGTGTAAAGCTTCTCGGACTCGTTTCTGGTAAGTGCTGCTGTAGGCTCATCCAGAATGATGATCTTTGCATTTGTGGAAAGTGCTTTAGCGATCTCAACCATCTGCTGCTGTGCAACAGAAAGAGTTCCCATCTCAGCGGTTGCATCAAAATCTGCATCCAGCTCACCTAAGTACTTGTTCGCCTCCTGATTCATCTCTTTCCACTGGATCATATGATGTTTGATGATCTCATGACCCATAAAAATATTTTCTGCAACTGTAAGGTGCGGATATGATGTCGGATGCTGATATACGGCTGCAATACCTGCCTCCTGAGCATCCTTCGGACCCTTGAAGTCAACCTTCTGTCCGTTCAGGAACATCTCACCTTCTTCTGCTTTATGTACTCCGGTAATAACCTTGATAAACGTAGATTTACCAGCACCATTCTCACCCATCAGTGCGTGAACCTCACCAGGCTTGAGCTGGAACTGTACATTATTCAGAGCTTTGACACCGGGGAATATCTTCGTAATACCTTTTAATTCAAGAACATATTCTGACACGGCTCTTTCTCCTCCCTTTCCTTTGATCTGATTATATTCTATCATCCGGTCCACAGGCTGATAATGGGAATATTTTTGGATAAGGGTAAAATATTCTTCTTTTCCCTGTAAAATATTACTCATAAACCATTGTCCCATTCTCGTATTTCTATATACTTTATGCTATAATGATAACGCTGACGTTACAGTTTTCTGGGAATATAAACAGAACTGTAAACGTCCGATTTACAAAGCTATGAAGCTATGCTCGATTGGAGAACTGTATATGAAATTACTGATCGTTGATGACGAAGAACTTACGCGTACCGGGCTGATCTCATCTATCGACTGGGATTCTCTGGGGATCACCGAGATCCTTCAGGCAGACGATGGTGTGAACGGACTGGAAATGGCCAAACTGTATAAACCGGAGATCATTCTCTGCGATGTACGGATGCCACGGATGACCGGCATTGCCATGCTGGAACGTCTGGAAAAATTCCTGCCGGACAGTATCCCTATCTTTATGAGCGGATATTCTGACAAAGAGTATCTGAAAGCTGCCATCAAACTAAAAGCCATCAATTACATCGAAAAGCCTCTGCATCCCGAGGAAGTACAGGCTGCAGTTCTGGAAGCGCAGACTCTTTACAAACAAAAGCTCCGCTCCCATCGTGGCGAAGCGATCCATTCCCAGGAAATCGCCACCCGGCTGGCACAACAGCTGACTCTTCCACCTTCCGATAACAACAAAATTGCAGATCTCTGTCTGGAGCTGGGACAGTCGGAACTTCTTGAGAACGGCATGAATTTTACCTCTGTGATCGTGAAGCTCAATGGATCTGTGGAGGCCTCCGGCATTTTCCTGGAAGATCTCCAGAACGACATTTCCCATTTTCTGGAGCATTACCATCTGAAATGTCTTTTTGCGGAAAAAAGGGTTCAGTATCTGGTTCACCACATATATGGAAGAAATGCACTTTCCCCGACTACCCTTTCCGCAGTGGGAAGCTATATTTCCAGGCAATATGACACCTGCGGAAAGCATCTGATCGCAGCCGGAAATACCGTAACGGATATTTTCAGGGTTTATCAGTCCTACGCTTCTGCCGTGATCCTTCTGCAGAACTGTTTTTTCTTTCCGGAAAAAACATTTCTGACGGAAAATGCCATCCGCCGGCTTTCCCCGAAGGGACCGGTTCCGGATTTCCTGCAGTCACCGGAAAATACTTTTTCCAAATATCTCCTGGCCGAAGAAGAAGAACACTGTTCTCAGTTTCTTGATGAGCTTTTCCGGTATTACAGCTGCAATCACACATTTATGCCCAACCAGATCCGTGATCTTTATTACCAGCTGTTTAATACACTTTCAGCTTCCCGTAAAAAAAATCAGCTTGAAACCGAACTTCATGAAAAGCAGGATCTGATCGTAGATACGTTAAACAACGCCTTCACCTACGAAGAGCTTCACAAAGCTCTGAAAGAAAAAACCGCCCAGTATTTTGAAGATGCGAAAAATTCCCAGCCGGAAAATTCCACGATCTTTATGATCAAGGATTATATCAGCCGGAACTATATGAACGATACACTTTCCGTAAAAGATATCAGCGGCCATGTATACCTTTCCGCATCTTATGTATGCACTTTTTTCAAAAGTGAGACCGGACAGACTCTCAATCAATATCTGACAGAATACCGAATGGAAAAGGCCAAGCAGCTGCTTTCCGATCCCAGATACAAGATTTCCGAGATTTCTTCCAAGGTAGGCTATACGGATGGCAATTACTTCGGAAAAAGCTTCAAAAAATACTCCGGCTTTTCCCCGTCTGAATACCGGGAGAAAATGTCATGAGGGCCCTCTGGCGCCGTTTCAAAAACGGCTACCTGAATTTAAACCTGCAGACAAAATTCACCATTGCACTGATCAGCATTGTGGTAGTTCCTGCATGTCTTATCGCCTTTCTTTTTTATGGGCGACTTTATAGCATGGTGGTTTCCAATACCATCCGGCAGGAACAGGATGCCTCCGCAAAAACTGCACCTCTGATCGAACGGACTATGGATACGATTCTCGCTACTACCCGTAATATTACAGGACAGAATTTTTTTCAGGAACTTTTTTATATGCCGGTCAGCGATTCAGCAGAACAGCTTGCAGCATCTAACCATGCCACTGATTTTAAAAATGCCGTTCAGCGTCTGACCACAGATTCCATTGTTACCGATGTACGGATCTATGTGGATTTTCCTGATGATCTGAAGGCACTGGATACTTATCCCAACACTGAGAATATCCTTGCTCCCTTAAGTCAGGCGAAAGGTACCTACTGGTACGGTATCTTTCAGGGAAACCGTAACACCCAGGAAATGTTCTGTCCTTCCTTCTATCTTGGTCCCAGGGAAAAAAAGAATTATGGTGATATGGCATATATTTGTCCTTTGAGCCTTTATTATCACTCCACTGCTTATAAGGCTTATCTGGCAGTGTATTATTCTGATGACAAGCTTACTTCCATTCTTTCCGACAATCTATCTCTGGAGGGAAGTGTTTCATATATTGTAAACGAACGTGATGCCATTGTTGCTACCTCAGATCCGTCATTATCCGGAATCTACCAACTGGATTACGACACCATCAAGGCTTCCTTTATGTCTTCCAACAACTTCATTGAACGGAACATTCTGGACACAAAGGTTTATGCCGGTTTTTACAGCATTTCCAATACAGACTGGTTTATGGTGACGGTCCTGCCTTCCCCGCCGCTGATACATGAGAGCAACCGGCTGATGATCCAGATCGTACTGATCTATGCAGTTTTTCTGGTTCTGGCACTTATTTTTGCCAATGTACTGGCTCATTCCATTACCGGAAGACTTTCTTCTGTGATCCGGCAGATGCAGACCGTCCGCCACGGCCCGCCTACTCCTATGGAAAGTCCACAGGCACATGATGAGATTGGTAATCTTATCGATACCTACAACTATATGACTCGAAAAATGGAAGAACTGATGGAGAAGCAGGCTAAGGCTGCCGAAGATCTCCGGATCGCAGAATTCAATTCCCTCCAGGCACAGATCAATCCACATTTTCTTTATAACACCATGGATATGATCAACTGGATGGCACTGCAGGGACAGACCGATGAGATCAGTCACGCAGTACAAAGCCTTTCCCGTTTTTATAAGCTGACCCTGAGCCGCAAAAAGGGAATCTCTACCATTGCAAGGGAGCTGGAGCATGTAACCATCTACGTGCAACTCCAGAATATGCGCTACCATGACAGCATTGAGCTGATCACGGATATCCCGGATGAGCTTTCAGAATACCAGATCCCGAAACTGACTCTTCAGCCTGTTGTGGAAAATTCCATTCTCCACGGGATCCTGGAAAAAGAATCAAAATCCGGAACTATTGTTATTACCGGATGGATGGAAAATGAGGATGTTGTTCTTCTGATTTCTGATGACGGTGTTGGGATTTCGCCGGAAATCCTGTCAACTATCCTTTCCGGAAAGGGAAAAAGCCAGTCCGGAGGCACAAATATCGCAGTTTATAATACCCACCGGAGACTCCAAATTCTCTATGGAAATGATTACGGACTTACTTATTCCAGCAATCCTGGAGAGGGTACGGAGGTTGAAATCCGGTTCCCTGCACATCGTGAAAAGTAACTTACGTTCCACAAAAATCTTTACACAGAAAAGAGGTATAACACTATATGAATACACAGCCAGCTGCACTTTTATATAATTTTAATGATCCTGAACGTCTTCGCCAGATCCGCCGCTATCTGAACCGACAGAAGGTTAAGACACGGATCATCACAGCTCCCGAATTTCTTCATCCGCTTGGATATCTTTTTGAGATTCCGGGATTTCATCCCTCCTCCCAGTTTAATCTGGGAATCAATTTCAACGATGAAATGATCGTACTGAAGGATTTTTCCAGTGCACAGATGGATGGTTTTCTTGCTTTTTTCCGTGAAAACCAGCTCACGCCTGTTGCACTGAAGGCCATGCTCACACCGGTAACTCAGCACTGGTCTTCCGTCCAGCTGCACGATGAGCTTCTCAAAGAGCACTCATTTATGCATAAAAAATAAATAAAAATCCAAAGCTTTGATCTGCCGGATCTGCCAGCTGCATTTCCGGCAGATTTTTTTATCTTATTTTTCCCACTGAAAAAGGAGACCGCTCCGCGCAGTCTCCTTTTTTGAATATGTTTTAGGTTAAATATATAAGAAAGAATTTATCTTGTCACGATATCTACCGGTACGTTAAAGATTTTTGCGACCTTCAGGATCGTATCGATGTGTCTTCCTGTAGCAGCTGCCATATGATGTGTTGGGCCAGCCTCGCTCCAGCGGTTAACAAACTCTCTTGCTCCGCATGTGAAGCGTGTTCTCATGTTTGTATCACCAAAGGAAAGAATCGGTCCCTCCTCGTTTACGCCCTCAGCTACAACGAATTTAAAGTTTCCGTCTTTATCCTGGGTGATCGCAAGGTATGTCACCGGACCTGTGTACGGATAGAACTGTGTCAGATATCCGCCGCCTGTTTTGCCATGGAATACTTTTACGATCTTCATGGTTGGCTTCTTGTCAGAGATGTCCGCGTCACCGCTTCCGGAATGTCCGATAATACAGATATCATCGTTGAAGTCGATGGAGTACATCTCAGAAAGCTGACCTGTACCGGAAATTGTCTTTAAGATACTCATTGCCATGGCAACCTTCATGTCACCCTCTACTGCACATGCAGTACCCTGTTTGATCAGCATGGAGAATGCCGGGATCAGCATACTGTCAAGGACACCCGCTTTACCCTGTGCAAATCCGTCGTAATGGGAAGCGATCATTCCAAGATGCTCGTCTTTTACCCATTTCTCAAAAGCAACAACGTATTTAGCCATATCCCATACCTTCTCAATGGTGCCGCCGCCCTCAATATCGAATGTATCAAGGATATCCTGTGCCTTTGCACGGATTGCTTCCTCGTCTGTGATATCATCAGCGATCGCCCACATCTTCTCCCAGTCAAACTGTTTTGTGTAGAGGAACATTCTGTTATAGAGGTTTGTCTCATCAATATACAGATCCATCATACCCGGATATGGTCTTCCGATCTGTGCAATGTTAGTTTCACGAAATCTTCTTCTTACCTGAGCAGCCTTGCACCAGTCTTCGATCTCAGCCTGAACTGCAGGATCTCCGCCTTCTACAACGCCTGTGATAACCGCATGTCTCTTGCCTGCTCTCTCAAGGTCAGCAACTGCCTCGCCTACAGCACCGCATGCATAGCCTTCACCCAGCCAGGAGGCAATGTCAGTGTGCTCATAATCCAGCGCTTTCAATTTCTGAACGTTCACAAGAACGACCGGAACATCAAGATCACGGATTGCAGGAAGCATGTTGTAGGATGTTGCATAGGTCAGCATCTGAAGAAATACAAGATCAACATCTGCTGCACGGAATTTGTCCCCAGCTTCCATAGCCTGCTCTTTTGTGGTAACCATTCCACCGTCGATGATCTCTACTGTACCCGGAAGTGTTTTCTTGAACGCATCATACTGTGCTTCAAATTCCGGTACAAGAGACGGGAACTGCGGAAGGTATGCACCTAAAGCAATTGAAAATACACCAACTTTTGCCTTTGTGTTAACTAACATAATAAGACCTCCAATTATTTATGCTTTGTATACTTTGATACCGAAGGACTCATGGATGGTTGTACGAGCCTCCTCGATAGTTTTGAACTCCTCGGCCTTCAGCATCTGTGCTGTGATATTACCGATTGCAGTAGCCTCTCCAGGACCTGCATGGATTTCCTTCTTTGTAGCTTTTGCAGTCAGCTCATTTAAGTATCCTGCATTGGAACCACCGCCTACGATATGGATACGGCTGTAGGTTCTTCCTGTCATCTCCTCGATCTCCTTTGCGATCTTAGCGTAGCAATCTGCAAGACTTGTGTAGATAACTGTTGCGATCTCTCCAAGAGTTTCCGGAACCTGCTGTCCTGTTCTGCGGCAATAATCCTGAACCTCTTTTGTCATGTTCTCAGGAGAAAGGAAGCACTCGTCGTTTGCGTTTACTCTTGATGGGAAATCCTTAGCCTCCTCAGCCATCTCACAGATCTGTGCGAAGCTGTATGCGTCATCAAACTCGTGACGTACAGACTGGATCATCCAAAGACCCATGATGTTCTTCAGATAACGGAAACGTCCCGCATATCCACCCTCATTTGTGAAGTTCATCTCACAACTCTTCTCAGAGCAGTCTGCTTCTTTTCTCTCAATTCCCATCAGAGACCATGTGCCGGAGCTGATATAAATGAAATCGTCATCATTTGCAGGCACAGCCAGAACTGCAGACCCTGTATCATGTGTGGCCGGTGCTACAACCTCAAGATCAAAGCCAACTGCTTCCTTCACTGCGTCTGTTAAATGTCCGATGCTTGTGCTAGGCATGATCAGCTTCTGGAATATCTTTCTTGGATATCCCAGCATATCGATCAGCTCATAATCCCAGTCCTTGGTTGTCGGGCATACAAGCTGTCCTGTGGTTGCCTCTGTGTACTCACAAGTTTTTTCGCCTGTAAGAAGAAAATGGAAGTAGTCCGGTACATGAAGAAGTGTCTCAGCCTGCTCCAGATACTCAGGATGTTTCTTCTTCACTGCCATCAGCTGATATACTGTATTGTAGATCGCTTTCTGGATACCGGTTCTTGCATACAGATCCTTCAGGGAAATTGTCTTATAAACTTCCTCGTCCATTCCCTCTGTACGATGATCACGGTAGCCTACCGTGTTGCCAAGAACCTTGTCATCCTTGTCAAGAAGTACGAAGTCAACACCCCAGGTATCAACACCCATGCTTACCGGGATCTTGCCGATCTCTTTACATTTCTTAAGACCATTTACGATCTCGGTGAAAAGGCGGTCAAACTCCCAGCAGAGCTCTCCATCCTTCTTAACCATGCCGTTCTCAAAACGATAGATTTCTTCCAGGATCATTTTTCCGTTTTCCATATGTCCCAGAATGTGACGTCCACTGGATGCTCCGATATCTACTGCTAAATAATATGTTGCCATTTTTAAATCCTCCTCAATATGTAAGCTTCTGATCACTTTCATATCTGATGTTGTATTTATCATACATCAGGATCCTTCCGGTGATAAGAACCTCTTTTGTCAAAAAAAGTGTCTTTATTTGCCAATAATACAGCGATTATTTATGAACTACTACATTATTTGTTTAAAAAATCCGCTGACTGAATCAGCCAGCGGATCTCTTATTTCATACGTCCGAACGCAATCCGCGTTCATTATAACTTCACGATCTTATCAATTATATGATTTGATTAGTCATAAAGGTTAGGAGCGATATCCTCGTCTTCCATATTTGTTGCATCATACCAGTAACCGTCTGTAGGAACATCCTGAAGCTCCTGGCCGTTTGCTGCTGCTGTCAGAGCGTAGATTGCATAGTATCCCATCATAAGAGGAGACTGTGTAACAGCACCGATGAATGTGCCATCTTTAACAGCTGCTTTGATGATAGAACCAGCATCGAAACCAACACCAACTACATCACCGTTTGCCGGGTCAGAACCAAGAACGTTAAGGTTAGCATTTGCTGCAAGAACACCCTCTGCGGAAACCTGGTTAGAACCGAATACTGCGATACAGTTCTCCTGGGAAAGGATTGCCTGTGCCTCTGTGGAGCAGAGCTCTACAGTTGTCTGTGCAGGTACAGCTACCTGGATAACAACGTCTGCGTCTTTAGCGTCTGCGTCAGCACCCTCTGCTGCGTTTACATAGAACTCGTTGCCGCTTACTGCTACAGTCTTGCCATCAGCCTGAAGAAGCTCGATCATCTTGTTGATGAATCCTGTACCACGCTGCTGGATGTTCTGAGCTGTTGCATCCTGGTTAACCTCACCGATTACAACCTGTCCCTCAGCATCTTTAACAACGTCTTTAATGCTGTTGTACATATTCTCAGCTGCTACTGCACCAGCCTGTGCGTTGTCTGTACAAACCTCGCATACTACAGATCCTTCCGGAGCATCAGCGATACCTGTATCGAATGTTACAACCGGGATTCCTTTTTCTGCACATGTCTTAAGTGCATCTGTAACAGAAGATGTATCACAAGCTGCAAGTCCTAATCCAACAGGATTGGAAGCGATAGCTGTGTTGATCATGTTAACCTGGTCAGCGATATCGGACTCACTGTTCGGTCCCTGTGGTTTATAATCAACGCCCAGCTCCTTAGATGCTTTTTTCATACCTTCCTGAGCTGCATCCCAGTATGTGGACTGGAAAGATTTAACCATCATCGGGAACACATAAGCTTCGTTTGCTTTCAGTCCGTCAAACTGTGCGGTAGGATCCTCAGATGCTGTGGAATCTGCGGACTCCTCTGTTGCTGCATCTTCTTTCTCCTCAGCTGCAAAAGCTGCTGTTGCACTCATGCTTGTTACCATTGCTGCACAGAGCATTAATGCCATAACCTTTTTTGCTTTCATATAATATTTCCTCCTTAAAATATATTATATAGTTTTTTTATGTTCATACGCCATTGCTACCCCTTGGCGTTTCACATCTTTGATTATCGGATACTGTTCACATTTCTCTGTGAACAGCACCCTTACTTATTATACCACACTTCTTAATATCAGTGTGCTGCTTTTTTCTCTTTCAGGATATCGATCAGAACGGCTACGATCAGAACGATACCGGTGATGATCTGCTGCCAGTTTGCCTGCAGGCCGATATATGGAAGACCTGTTTTCAGAAGCATGATGACGAAGATACCAACGAATGTACCGATCACGGAACCATATCCACCGGTAGCTGCTACACCACCAACGAATACACCACCGATAGCATCCATCTCAAGTCCGGCACCAGTACCAGGCTGTACAGTAGGTGTTACTGCTGCGTATGCGATTGCTGCAAGACCTGTAAACAGACCGCAGACAACGTATACCATTACGTGATAGAACTTTGTATTGATTCCGGAAAGGGCTGCTGCCTCTTTGTTGGAACCGATTGCAATTGTGTAACGACCAAATTTGGTGTGGTTCAGGATGTACTCCATAAGAAGAACCAGAATGATCATCCACAAAAATCCAAGCGGATAACGGGAAGCACTTCTTCCTGTACCAACAGTTACTTTAAAGATTGTGTGGAACCATCCACCATCCTGTGTAAGTCCCGGCCAAGGTGTCGCACTGCAGAGAGATCCGGCACCACGGGTGATCATACAGGTACAAAGTGTTGCCAGGAACGGCGGCAGGTTCATAACACCGATCAGTACACCGTTCAGTGCACCGACTGCGATACCAAGAACAATACAGATCAGCATTGCCAGAGCTACCGGGCAATTATTGTTTCTGATCAGTGTTCCGGCGATCAGTGCGTATGCTACCATACCAGTTCCGATTGACAGGTCAACACCACCAGTGATAAGCGGGAATGTAACTCCGATCGCCATAAGAAGATCGTAATATGAGAAATCCAGCATACTCAGGATCGTGGTGTACTGTCTGAATTCTTTACTCAAGCCTGAGAATATTGCACACAGGACAATGATAACGAGCAAAACAATAAATCTCTGATCACTTAAAATACTTTTTTTCTTCTTAGTCATGACTTTCCTCCTTAATCGATATTCCGTGTGGCCTTGTCCATGATGTTTTCCTGGGTTGCCTCGGAGATATCAATACATCCGGTAACTTTACCCTCACACATGATGATGATACGGTCACTCATTCGGAGAACTTCCGTCATCTCAGAAGAAATCATGATAATGGATTTGCCTTCTGCTGCCAGTCTGTTCATTAATTTGTAGATTTCGTTCTTGGCACCAACATCGATACCTCTTGTCGGCTCATCGAAAATAAGGATATCGCTGTCTCGTGTCAGCCATTTAGCAATAACAACCTTCTGCTGGTTACCACCGGAAAGGTTTACTACCAGCTGGTCGGTGGTCGGTGTCTTTGTTGCAAGCTCATTTACATATTTCTCTGCAACCTGTTTCTCTTTTGCCTTGTTGATAAAAATACCATTGGTAAACTCTTCCATGGTTGCCAGTGTAGTATTTTCTGTTACAGATTTCTGTACAACACAGCCATATCTTCTTCTGTCCTCTGACAGATAACCGATACCGTATTTAACAGCATCCTGCGGGCTGTTGATGGTTACCTCGTGAAGCTGTCCGTCTTTACCCATAACAGAGATCTTACCACTCTGTTTCGGGTCTGCTCCGAACAGTGCTCTGGCTGTCTCAGTACGTCCGGCGCCCATCAGTCCTGAGAAACCAAGGATTTCACCTTTTCTCAGCTCAAAGCTTACATCCTGAACCATCTTGCCTGCATTCAGGTGCTCAACCTTAAGAACTACCGGTGCATCTGCCGGAACTGCACTCTCCTGCTTCGGATCCTCATAAATAACACGACCAACCATCATGTTGATGATATCTTCTTTTGTGCTGTCTTTTGTGATGAGGGTTCCTACATAACCACCATCTCGCATGACTGTTACACGGTCTGTGATCGTTTTGATCTCATCCATACGATGTGAGATATACACGATACCGAGATTTTTCTTACGAAGGTCACGGATGATCTCAAACAGATCTGCGATTTCCTTCTCGGTAAGCGCTGCGGAAGGCTCATCGAAGATGATAACCTCAGCTTTATGAGAGATAGCTTTTGCGATCTCACACATCTGCTGTTTTCCGACTGTCAGGTTTTTCATCTTTTCCTTCGGATTGATCTCAATGTTCAGATCCTGGAAAAGCTTTTTGGAATCCTCGATCATTTTCTTATCATCGATGGTAAAACCTTTTTTCGGCTCACGTCCGATGAAGATGTTCTGAGCAACGGTAAGATCACCTACCATGTTCAGCTCCTGATGTACGATTACAACGCCGGCATCCTGTGCCTCACGTGTATTGTGGAATTCTGTTTCCTGTCCTTTGTAAACAATGGAACCTGAATCCTTCTGATAAATACCGGTAAGAACCTTCATCAGTGTTGATTTACCGGCACCATTTTCTCCCATAAGTGCATGTACTTCGCCGCGTTTTACTTCGAAATTAACGTGATCCAGAGCATGAACTCCAGGAAAGGACTTATCAATGTCCTTCATAGTTAAAATAACTTCACCCATTGTCGCATCCTCCCTCTAAGATCAGTTCTTTCTGCGTCTTGCAGAAACGTCGATATAAACTGCAACGATAACGATGATACCTGTGATGATCATCTGCTGTCCTTTACCAAGGCCAAATGCCATAATGCCCTGCTGAAGAAGAGAGATGATAAATACGCCGATTACAGTACCGCCGATGGAAGCAAGTCCACCAACCATGGATGTACCACCCATAACGCAGCCTGCAATAGCCTCATTGTTGTACTGATCGCCATAACCTGGCTGAACAGTTGTGTATGTAGCTACAAAGAAGAGTGCTGCAATACCTACCAGGAATCCGCAGATCATATAAGCAAGCATTTCCCATTTTTTTGTGTTGACACCGGAAAGACGGACAGCCTCTTTGTTAGATCCAAGGCAGAGGATGTAACGTCCTGGTTTTGTGTTGTAAAGAACGATACCGCAGATAACTGCCATTCCCAGGAAAATAACAATTCCTACAGGGAAGCCGTTTGCGGAAACGATATTACGGAACCAGCCGTTTGCCTCACTGGCTGCCGGCCAGCTTACGGACTGTGTTTTTGTGAATACCGAAGCAATACCTTTTGCAATATTCATGGATGCCATGGAAATAATGAATGGCGGTACTGACATGTAAGAAACCATCCAGCCATTGAAAATACCAAAGCAGAGACCGATCAGAATGCAAAGGATCATGGCAACTGCACATGGAACCTTGTAGGATGTCATGCAGTAACCGGATACCAGTGCACAGCAGAACATTACAGGTCCGATGGAGAAATCAATTCCTCCTGTAGCGATTACGAATGTAACGCCAAGTGACAAAAAGCCCAGGAAGTACACATAGTTCAAAGTAGACTTGATACTGTCAACAGCCGGAAACTTGTTTCCAAGAACTACTTTAAAAACCAGGAACATAAGAATCAGAACACAGACAAGAAGTATTCTGTTCAATCCGAGCTTCTTAACGATTGGATTTTGTTTTAACTTTTCCAATTTTTACCCTCCTCACGTTTTGCACGTATCTTGTGTTTTCTTGGTTATTATCATACCGTCAAAAATCAATAATTGTAATAGAATATCTTTCAAAAAAAGGTTAAATATTTACTGTACTGTAAATATTTAACCCTTTTCTTTGTGCATTTATGACTATTTACGGTGTAAGATTACCATATGTTTTTAACGTATTAAACGGGAAAAGCAGTTTTTCGATCTCACTGGTATACATATTGTCAGGAGTTACCAGCTGGCACCCGGAATTAATATTCTTTTTATAGTTTTCTCCACGCAGCATCTTAACTGTTTCCCGAACACCCACATACCCCATTTTAAATGCCTTCTGTACAACGATTCCCTGGAAGATTCCGTGTTCCATCAGCTGAACGGCCTCCTGTGAGCTGTCTACTCCCACCACCCTGATCCGGTTCTCTGCTTTTGCTGCCTTTACTGCTCTTGCAGCACCTACAGAGGAATATTCATTCATCCCCGCGATCATCTTGAGATCCGGATATTTTTTCATCAGCTCTTTTGTAAGCTCATAGGACTTGTCATACTGAGAATCACAGTATACCACATCCACGATATTATCCTTCAGACTGCCAAGTCCTGTCCGGAAACCTTTTTCTCTTTCAACTGCCGTAGATACACCCTTTACATGTGAAACGATCGCGATCTGATCATCCGCTCCCACAAGATCCTTCGCAAACCTGCCAAGGATCTGCCCTGCTTCCAGATTATCGGTCGCAACGGTAAGATCCTGGACCGCTTCCTGTGTATAGGAATCAATAAATGCAATATGTATTCCCTGTTCCTTTGCCTTCTTCAAAAGCTGGTCAGATTCAGTGAAGCTGGACGGCGAGATCAGGATCGCATCCGGTTTTTCTTCTATTGCCCTTTCGATCAGCTTGTTCTGACCATCCACATCATTTTCTTCCTCAGGTGCCCATACGCGGATATCTGCATTATATTCCTTTGCAGCCATCTCCGCCCCCTGGATCAGTGATGTCCAGAAATCGTTGGTACCGTCCACAACCTTCGGAATATAGATCAGCGATAGTTTTCTCTCTTCTTCTACCTGTTTATAATAGAATATTCCGGCTACAAGCCCCGCCACAAGGCAGATGACCACTCCAAAAGTCAGGAGTTTTCTATGTTTTTTCATATTGATTCCTCCTGTATTCCCGGAATGGTGATCGTGGCAGTGGTTCCGACACCTTTTTCACTTTCATAGGTGATCCCGTAATTTTCTCCATAATAAAGCTTCAGACGTTTCTGTACATTGTAAACACCCACACCATTGGAATGATAATTCACCTTATGTTTATCATAAATATGTGACAATGTTTCCTCATCCATACCTACACCGTTGTCGATCACCTGAAGAACTGCATTTCCATCCTTCATAAAGCCTTTTACCTGCAAAAGTCCCTTACTCTCTTTATATTTCAGTCCATGATAGATGGCATTTTCAATGATCGGCTGGAGAACCAGCTTGATCAGAGGGATATTTAGTATAGAAGGTTCTACATCGATCTCGAATTCCAACTTGTCCTTGTAACGCATCTTCTGGATCGTAAGATAACCCTTGGCATACTCCACTTCCCTTGCGAGAGGAACCACTTCATCTTCATTACTGATGCTCTGACGAAGAAGACGTGCCAGGGATGCTGTCATCAGAACAACCTCTTCGTACTTTCTGCCCTCTGCCATCCAGATGATCGAATCCAGGGTATTGTAGAGAAAATGAGGATTGATCTGGGACTGAAGGGCCTTAAGCTCACTTTTTCTCTTTGCTTCCTGTTCCTTCACGTTCTGCTCCATAAGATCCTGTATCCTATGTGTCATCACATTGAAAGATTTCGTCAGGCTTCCGATCTCATTCTCTGAATCGATTTCCACATCTGCTCCGTCAAAATGCCCTTCCTGTACTCTGGACATGGAATCTCTGAGACGCTGAAGAGGATATGTAAGACTCTTTGCAAGAAATCTGGAAAAAAGCAGTGCCACGATCATCAGAAGTGCGGAAATAAGCACATAAATACTCTGTGCCTGATTGCTTTTGCGCAGAAGTTCGCTGACGCTCATACAGCCCACAACGGTCCATCCGGTTTTATTTGATCTGGAAATAGAATACAGCTTTCCTCTGTTTCCCCTTTCGGTACGCACCGTATCTTCTTTTGATTTCACGATCAGGTCGATATTCTCAGTCTGCAATTCATTGTAAAGCTGCTGCTGTTGGGGATGGTATACTATATTTCCGCTTTCATCCAGAATGAATGCGTATCCCTTTTTCCCGATCGTATTCTGATCACAAAGTTCACTGATGGCACTATAATTCAGATCAATAAAAAAGACTCCCTCTTTCTCACCACTGTTGGAAAAATTACGGATTCCCCTGCTTAAAGTGATCACCCACGGACGCTCTCCGCTGATGATGTGCTGTACATGAGAAGATGTAAGAAGCGGGCCTTCCGGCTTCTGTAAAGCTTCCAGATACCACTCCTGGGTGGAAAGCTTCAGATCCGGATTCACAGATTGCTTGCCGTCGTTGATCAGCTTCCGTCCATTACTTCCAATGATCCCAAGATTTCGGATATCACTTCGTCCGTCCAGAATAGTCTTGAACTGATTGAGCAGGCGCTCTCTTGTTCCATCGTCCACATTGTCGCCAAAAAGATATTGCTGTACATCCTCGTTACTGGAGATCATATAAGCTATATTTTCCATGTAATCAATATAGGAATCAATATTCTGATTCATCTGCTGCACGATATTCTGGGTGTAGACAGCAGAATTTTCAAAAATAGAATTGCGGGTATATCTCATGGAAACACCTGTTATGACCAGCACCGCGCTTAAAAGCAGCACCGTCACCACCGCAAAGATCGCACTCTGGATACTCTTAAATTTTCCTATGATCTTTGCCGCAAACCGGATATCTCTCATTTACGTTTCTCCCTTGCATATTCTGTCGGTGTGCAGCCTGTCATTTTTTTGAAGGAGATCCCAAAATAATGAGGATCTGCAAATCCGACTTTCTCGGCAATTTCATAATTCTTCATAGTTGTATTCTCCAGAAGTTCCTTCGCCTTCTCCATGCGGGTACGGATCAGAACCTCTGTAAAAGTCTCTCCCGTAAGCTCCTTAAAGATCGTACTGAAATAGCTTGTGCTGATATTCAGATAAGAACAGATACTGTTCAGGCTTAAATCCGGATCCATATAATTCTTCTGGATATAATCCAGGGCAAGTCTAGCCTGACGCTGTCCGCTGGAGCTGTTTGCATCGGAAAGTGTCTGGAAAATTTCTCCGATATGATTCCTGACCAGTTCAACAGCACTGTCAAAAGAATTCTGCTCCGTAACCTGCTGCAGAAGTGCTTCTCTTTTGGAAAAAAGCCTGTTGTCCGGAACCATATCCTCACAGGTCTCATCTGCTGCACGGATGATCTGCTGAAGATACACGCAGGCACGACTCTTATCCACACGCGCTTCCTTGATCTCAGAAGAGATCTGTTCCAGAATATGCTCTGCGTTTTCCTTTTTACCCGCTTTCAGAGCAGCTACCAGCTTCTCTACATAATCTTTAATGGAAAGATTTTTTTCCGCCGGCTGTTCTTCCATATCAATGAGAAGGCTTCCGCCAAGAAGATAACGATATTCAATAGCTTTCTCAGCAAGTTCATGGGATACACGAAGCTCCTGCTGAGTTCTGGCCCAGCTTCCCACACCGATAGAAATATCCAGCGACATCAGTTCCTTCAGCTTATCCTGAATCGTCCTGCAGATCTCCATGATCTTCTGTTCAAACTCTCTGGTACGGTTTCCCATGAAAAGAGCACCAACCTTGTTGTCTCCGTCCTGATATGCCACTCCTGCTTTTTCCTTGCTGATGATCTCATCACTGATATTAAAAAGAACAAAAGACATCAGTGCACTCTCCTGGCGTTTCTCTGCAGTAAGCTGACTACCGTCCGAATACAGATCCAGCTCAAAAACAGCCACACGATAGCAGGCTGCCTCAAGATCGATTCCCAGTGCTGCAAGCTCTTCCAGACTTTCCTGCCGTGTCTTGATATTATCCACAAAGCCCTGCAGCGCTCTGGAACGGATCACAATAGCGTTTTTCTGATAATTCTCGGAAGTCTGTGTCAGACGTTCCAGCTTCTCTTTTTCTTTTCTTTGCTGGTCCACCTTCTCTTTCATTTTTCCGATAACATTTCTGAGCTCCATGGCTGTCACCGGCTTCAGCATATATTCACTGACACCATACTGGATTGCCTTCTTGGCATACTCGAATTCTCCGAATCCGCTGAAGATTACGATCACGATGTCCGGATAATTATCATGGAGAAAACGGCTCAGTTCCATACCATCCATATATGGCATAAGGATATCTGTCAGCACGATATCCACCGGATGGTTCTGCACAAATTCCGCTGCTGCTTTCCCGTTATCACAGTCTCCTACCAGTTCACAGTCCATTGCTTTCCAGTCAATATTCTCCCGGATCGCATCTCGAACAAGTATCTCATCATCTACCAGTAAAATACGATACATAATTTCTGTTGTCCCCCTCTGATCAGTTTCTGTTATTTTTATTGCACATCCCCCTGACAGATTTCTTCTCCGGTCTCTGTCACTTTCATTGGTAAATATTACTGTTCTTTCTGTGAACAATAACTGTTAATTCTTTCTATATGGTAACATGTTTGGTTAAAATTTACAACGGAGTTTCTTAGTATAAATTATAGCAATCCTCTTAAATGCATTATTTTAGAGGATTGCTGTAGATACAAACAAATCCCGCGTCCGCCATATCGGACACGGGATTTTACTGCAGCACTTTTATTATTTTACGATAACGCCATCCTCATCCCAGAGGTCATGCCAGTCCTTGGCACCATGCCACAGAAATACCTGCCCTTTTACAAGACGGTTGCCTTTTTCCAGAGTTGCGATGGTTGCCATTTCCTCCTCTGTAAGTGGATCCTCTGTGACACATTTCAGGTTGCTTGCATAGTTGTGCACAGAGAACGGAATGGAGATTTCTCCTCTCTGATGTGCCCACTTCAGAGCGATCAGAGCCGGATGAACACCATGTGCCTTTGCGATTGCCTGCATCTCCGGAACCTCCAGATCCGCAACATCCTCCGGGCAGATATCTCTCTCCGGTCTGCGTGGAGAACCGATCGGCATATAGCCTACCGGCTGGATGTTATGCTCTACCAGATAATCATAAAGCTCCTGCTGCTGGAAGCATACATGAAGCTCAAGCTCACAGGTTGCAGGTTTGATCTTCATGAGCGGAAGAACTGCCTCAAGCTTCGGAATGGTCATATTGGAAATACCGATATAACGGATCTTTCCTTTTTCTACCAACGCCTCACACTGGCGGTATGTATCCATAAACTCCTCCACACTGAAGGGTTTGGAATCCGGATTTCTGGAATCCACATCACATCCCGGTGCATGATAGTTCGGGAATGGCCAGTGGATGAAATACATATCCACATAATCGCACTGAAGATCCTTAATGCTCTTATCACAGGCTTCCTCTACTCTTCTGTGCATGTCGTTCCATACCTTTGTCATGATAAATAGTTCTTTACGCTTTACAACACCTTCGTCAAAAGCGTCCTTAAATACCTGGCCGATCTCATGCTCGTTTCCGTAGCATGCGGCACAGTCAAACATACGGTAGCCACTGCGGATCGCGCCTGCAACAGCTGCAGATACATCCTCTGCGGATACACGGTCGGAACCGAAGGTTCCCATTCCGACACACGGAACCTGCTCGCCGGAAGGAAGTGTCACTTTCGGCACAATTGCCGGATTGATAACTTCTGCCATCTTTACATCTCCTTTTTTATAAAAATTTTCTTATTATAAGCTTATCTTATAAACGCCTGATCTCGATCTTCGGAAGAAGAGCCTCCATATCCTCCATCACAAAGAAGCCCGTTTCCTCGCGCATGGCTGCCGCTGCTGAGATCGCACTGGCTCTTCGCAGAGTCTCTTCCAGAGAAAGTCCCTCACTTAATCCAAGGGCAAAGCCTGCGATCATGGAATCTCCGCAGCCTACGGTATTTACCGCATCGATCTTCGGAACCACCGCACGGAAAATCCCTTCCTTTCCGACTGCCAGGGAACCATCTGCTCCAAGCGAGACCGCCACAATCTCCACACCACCGGCGTGGATGGCTTTCGCTGCTTCAATGATATCGTTGATATCGTCACAATGCTTGCCTGTCAGCATACGGATCTCATCAATGTTAGGCTTGATCAGTGTCGGTGCTGCCTTGATTCCCTCTTCCAGAAGCTTGCCGCTGGTATCCAGGATCACCGGTTTTCCGGCGTCTTTCACAATCTTCACGAGGCGCTGGTAGGCACTTCCGTCAAGTCCCTTCGGCACGCTGCCGGACATCGCCACAACAGAAGCATCTTTTACAAGCTGGCGGAATTTTTTCTCAAAGCCCTCAAAATCTGCCTCTGTCAATGTGAATCCCGGCTCCAGGAATTCGGTCTGTACATGATTCACCTCATCCCAGATGTTGATACAGGAGCGGCTCTCCGCATCTACATGGTAAAAAGCACTCTTAATACCAAAGGGTTTCAGGGCAGCTTCTATATAATTGCCTGCGTGGCCGCCTACAAAGCCGGTGGCAACCACTTCGGCACCGTAAATGGACGCCGGCTTGGAAACATTCAGTCCCTTTCCGCCGGGAACATAAGTACATTCACGCACCCGGTTCACTTCGCCCACCTTAAAATCATCCACTACATAACGCTTGTCAATGGCAGCGTTTAAGGTTACTGTCAGGATCATATCAGTCTTCCTCATTGGAAAGAAGGATCTTTCCTTTTACAAGGCCCGGTGTCTTGAACAGCTGGAAGGCCTCCTGTGCCTGGCTCATCGGGATTTTCTTATAAATGAAGCCCGGGTCAAACTTCAGCTGACCGGTTGCAAAATAATGAGCAGTCAGATCCCACTCACGTCCCGGATATGGTGCACTGTAGGACATCCAGGAACCGGTAAGCTTGAACTCCTTACGGTTCATGTTCTCCCACTCCTTCGGTGTGAAGGTAAGGTTTTCATGCGGCGTACCGATGAAGCATACATGTGCCTTGTTTGCTGCAAGCTCAAATGCCATATGCATGGTGGGAACCTGTCCGGCTGTCTCAAATACGAAGCCGTAGCCCTTTCCACCTGTAATGGCCATGGCTTTTTCCATATATCCATCTTCCTTTGTGTTGATGATCTCATCTGCGCCGAGACGCTTTGCAAGCGCAAGTCTCTCATCGCTGATATCAAAGACCACTACCTTCTTGGAGCCGAAGATCTTTGTCCACTGCATGGTGAACATACCAACCGTACCGCCACCAAGGATCGCCACATACTCACCGCCGTGGTAATCATTCTGGAATACACCGTGGATAGCTACGGTTGCAGGCTCAAACATGGCTCCCTGCTCATATGGTACATTGTCTGCGAATGGTACTGCATTCTGCTCAGGAACCACTACATAATCTGCGTTTGCTCCCTGTTCTCTGGAACCGATGAAGCTGTAATGCTTGCAGAGAGAAAAATTACCCTTCTGGCAGTCGTCACATTTCATACAGGGAAGAAGTGGCGCACCGGATACACGGTCACCGACCTTCACCTTGGTAACGCCTTCTCCCACTTCCACTACATCACCGGAAAATTCATGTCCCAGCACGATGGGATAAAAATGTACGCCGTGATTTAATACACGCGGGATATCAGATCCGCAGATTCCGGAATATCTTACCTTGATCTTCACATGGCCCGGTGTTACCTGGGGTTCTTCCACTTCCTGATACTGAACATCCTCATTTGCTACTACTACTGCTGCTTTCATGATCACTTTTCCTCCTCATTTCTCATCATAGGTTCAAGAGATTTATAGAGATTTAAATAGGTTTTATAGGTTTTCTCATAAACATCCCGGTTTTCCGGGTTCGGTTCATGTCTTCTTGTTTCCTTTACCGTAAGACGGATAGCCTCATCATAGTCCTGATACATTCCAACGCCAACACCTGCCAGAATGGCTGCACCAAGTGTTGTTGCCGTATCAGAGGACGGCACTACGATAGGTTTTCCTGTGATATCGGATTTGATCTGTGTCCAGAGAAGAGAATTTGCAGAGCCTCCCATTGCACGGAGAACTTCCACATCTGCTCCTGCTTCCTTTGCCACCTCAAGGTTGTGTTTCAGAGAAAGTGCTACGCCTTCCATACAGGCACGTACCATATGGCCCTTGGTCTTGGAAAAGTCCAGTCCGTAGAATACGCCCTTTGCATTGGGATTCCAGATTGGAGAACGCTCACCGGACATATATGGAAGAAATACCACTCCGTCACTGCCTGGCGCGATTCTTTCCGCTATCTCATTGAGCTGGTTCAGAGAAGAGCCTTTTTCCCCTGCTACAGAACGCTCATACTCTGCAAACTCACGTTCAAACCAGCGCATGACACCACCACCTCCGGTGGTTCCTCCCTGAAGGAGCCACTGTCCCGGAACCACGTGATAGCCAAGGATCAGTCTGGGATCTGCCTTGTACTCATCCATGCAGATGCTCATTCCGCCGGCCTGTCCGCCTTGCTCCTGTGTCTCACCCGGATGGATCACTCCGGCCCCCAGTGTTCCGCATGCCGCATCCAGACCACCGGCAACAACCGGTATTCCCACAGCAAGGCCGGATTCCTCCGCCGCCTTCTCTGTAACAGTTCCCACAACATGATCACAGGCACAGATCTCAGGAAGAAATTCCATGGGAATCCCAAGCTTTCTGCACATATCCTCATCCCAGGCTGCCTTTCTCATGTCAAAGCAATGCAGGCCATAGCCCTGGGAAACATCCTGGCTCATCACACCTGTCAGCTTATATGCAATGTAGCTGTTGGACTGCAGGATCTTGTGGATCTTTTGGTACACCTCCGGGAGATTTTCTTTATACCAGAGGATCTTTGCAGTTGTGTAGGACGGCTGAAGGGAATTACCAGATACTTCAAAAATCTGCTCTGCCCCGATCTCTTCATTCAGTCTGTCACAGATAGACTGTGCTCTGGTATCCATCCAGATCGGAGTGTTTGTCAGTACATTTCCGTCCTTATCCATGGCAATGGCTGACCAGCTCTGTCCATCAATACCGATACCTGCGATCTCCTCAGGTGCTATCCCCGCTTTTTGGATGGCCTTCTTTACCGCCTGACAGACAGCACTCCACCATTCTTCCGGATCCTGTTCTGCCCAGCCCTCCTTCGGATAGTAAACCGGATAATCGCCGTTGGCCGCAGCCACAACCGTTCCCGATTTTTCAAAAACCGCAACCTTACAGGCACTGGTGCCGATATCAATACCTAATAAATATGGTTTCATTATAGATTCTCCTTCTCGTCCGGCACACGGACGGATTTTCCCATGATGATCTCTGCGCCAAGCTTCTCCGTGATCGGTTCTGTTTCTTCACTTACAACCCCTTCCAGTCGTTTCAGCATGATTCCCGCCACTTCTCCGGCAATCCCCTGTGTAGGCTGTGCCACAATGGTAAGCTTGGGATTACATGCTCTGGCAAACTGCAGATTGTCAAAGCCGATCACAGACAGCTGTTCCGGGATCTTAAGACCCAGCTCATTCATCCCGATCACCGCCCCCATAGTCATCTCATAGTTGGTAACAAACACAGCCGTCATATCCGGATTGTCCGCAACAAGCTTCTCGATTCCCTGCACACCACCCTGAATGGTATAATCACCGTGATAGATCAGAGATTCCCGTACCGGTATATTTTCTTTTTCGTATGCATTACGGTACCCCTGGAGACGTTCCTGGGCTGTGGAAATTTCCTCCGGTCCGCCAATGATCCCGATCTTACGGTGTCCTGCCTGAAAAAAAACTCTCATTGCGTCCTCAGCCGCCTTCTCGTTGTCTACAAGAACACTGTCACAGGAAAGCTCCCTGATCCTGCGGTCAATGAGTACGATGGGCTTTCCGGTTTTCTGGAATTTTTTCAGATGATTGCCTTCAGCATCCACCGGCATGCTGATGATCCCGTCCACACGCTTACGGCTTAAAAACTCCACTGCATCCCGCTCCAGCCTCTTATCGGTACGGCAGTCACAGACAATGGTCGCATATCCGTGACTTCTTAAGACATCCTCCATCCCTGTGATGATCTCCGCACAAAAGGTATTGTTAAGCTCCGGAATCACCACACCGATGGTTTTGGTAGCATTGGTCTTAAGCCCTCTGGCCACCTCATTGACCTCATAATGCAGCTCCCGAATGGCCTCCTCGATCTTTATTCTGTTTTTTTCTCTTACGTTTCCGCCATTGAAATAAGAAGAAATCGTTGCGAGCCCAAGTCCCGTCCGCCTGGCAATATCTTTCATGGTTGCTGCCATACTGATCACTCCGTTTCTGTTTTTTTACAGAAGATCATTCTGCCTTTCCATCACAGCCGCAAACCTTCATACGCGCCTCAACCAGCTCCTTCACTGCCTGGATCGCTTTCTTTCCGTATGCCTTCGGATCGATGGTATTCTCATTCTCTGCAAAGGTCTCCTTCACCGCCCTGGAATATGCGGCACGAAGCTCTGTTGCAAAGTTAACCTTGCAGATACCACGTTTTACACAGTCTCTGACATCCTCATCACTGAGTCCGGATGCCCCGTGAAGAACAAGGGGGATATCTACGACTTTGCGGATCTCGCTTAAGCGTTCCTTGTCAAGAACCGGTGTTCCCACGTAAAAACCATGTGCGGTTCCGATGGCAACTGCCAGGGAAGTAACACCTGTACGCTCCACGAATTCCTTCGCCTCCTGCGGGTCGGTGTTAGTGTCTGCCTCAGCCTCAAGATCATCCTCTTTACCACCGACCTTACCGAGCTCAGCCTCACATGGGATATCCAGGGCTGCTGCCACATCCGCAACTCTCCTGGTCTCTCTGATATTATCCTCAAAATCCAGCTTGGAACCATCGATCATCACAGAGGTATAACCTGCATGCATTGCCTGCATCGCAAGCGCAAAACTGCTGCCGTGGTCAAGATGAAGGCATACCGGAACGGAAGCCTTGGCTGCCTCTGCTGCTACGATCGCAGCGTAAGTCTCAACCGTACCATATTTAACAGTAGAAGGTGTTGTCTGGATCATAACCGGTGCTTTCAGTTCCTCAGCTGCCTGGATGATCGCCTTCACCATCTCCATATTCTCTGCGTTGAATGCTCCTACTGCATATCCGCCCTTCTGTGCCTTTAACAGCATTTCCTTCGATGTAACCAGTGGCATAATCTTCTCCTCCTTGGAATCATTGTGTTTGTTTTGTATTATTTCCTCATTTGGTCCAGAAACCGAAACGTTTCCGTTTGAGTTCATCATAGCGCTCCATACGTTTTCTGTCAACCATAAAATTTTCATCATTTACAGGAAAATATTCCCTTGAAAAGAAGACCAAATACCGTTAGATTAATTAGTATGAGTTCTAAAGCCTGTGGCCGGGCAGGTCTGTCTGATACTACCGGCGTCATAACAGTTTCGGAAATCCATGTATCCTGTTCTGATCACCTGAGCCTGATGCTGTAATTTCCGAAATGCTGTAAGTACACAATGATCTTAGGAGGATATGAACTATGTTAAAAGGAATTCCAGAAATCTTATCACCAGAATTACTGAAGGTTTTATGTGAGATGGGACACAGTGACCGTCTTGTTATCGCTGACGGAAACTTCCCTGTAGAATCCATGGGAAAAAATGCCATCACCATCCGCTGTGACGGACATGGTGTTCCGGAGATCCTGGATGCCATCCTGAAGCTCTTCCCGCTGGATACCTATGTAGAGCATCCGGTAAACCTGATGGAAGTAATGCCTGGTGATACTGTAGAGACACCGATCTGGGATACATATAAAGAAATCGTTTCCAAGCATGACGAGCGTGGCGAAAAAGCTGTCGGAAACATCGAGCGTTTCGCATTCTATGACGAAGCAAAAACTGCATACTGCATCATCTCCACAAGTGAGAAAGCACTTTATGCCAACATCATGCTTCAGAAAGGCGTTGTGATCAACAACGACTGATCTTTCTTTTGAACTGCCTGATATAATCATATATAATACACTTATTCAACCAAAACATAAAACGCCCGGATCTGGCTTGAAACATTCCAGATCCGGGCGTTTTATATTTTGACACTTTTATCTCTTTGCTGCTTTTGCGGCATATCCTCCGCAGAGTACTTTTCCACCGGAGGTTTTTATCCCTGCACGCACCGCATAGTAATACGTTGTTCCCTTTTTTGCGGTCTTATCCTCAAAGGAAGAACTGCTGCCTCCGGAAACTGTACTGATCTTTTTCCATGACCCCTTTCCAGTCTTACGGTAGATCTGATAGCAATCTGCTTTTTTCTGCGCTTTCCAGCAGATTTTCAGCCCCCTGGAGGTCTTCCTGACACAGGATATCTTCTGGAGTTCCGGATAGGACAGGATATAGCTGCTTGCCTGATATCCTCCTAAAACTTTTTTCCCGTCTACCTTCTTATATGGCCTCACAGCATAAGCGTAGGAGGTGATTCCCGCAATCTCCGTATCCTTCCAGGACAATACTTTGTTGTTAACGGTTCCGATCCGAACCCAGCTTTTCCCCTGGAGCTTCCGGTAGATATGATAGCCACTGGCTCCGGAAACCTTCTTCCAGGATACCCTGTTACATGGTCCGCTGACAGCCTCAGCCACTGCACGGGCCTTCCCCAGCTCCGCTTTTGCTGCTAACGGTGAAGATGCAGCTCCATAAACAGTATTCTTTCCGGAACGTACATAAGAAGCCCTGATCCTGTACGTATAAGTGCTTCCTGTTTTCACTGCAGTATCCTGCCAGGTCACTACATCTGCTGCCACGGTTGCCATTTTTTTTGAATTTCCGCTTTCATCCCTGCGATAGATATCATAACGATTGCAGCCGGGAACTACTTTCCAGGAAATCCGAATCCTGTTAAATGCGCCGGAAACCAGCTTTACACCTGTGGTCTGACGAAGCTTCACCGTAACCTTACAGGCAGCCCGGATTCCCCTGGCATTTTTTCCGTAGCAGGTTATGGTTGCTGTTCCCGGATTTTTTGCAGTAACAACGCCGCTTCCATTTACAGCAGCCACACTGGTATCTGAGCTTTCCCAGACAATGCCGGAAGCATCCATCTCGGATCTGGTAGCTGAAGCATTCAGTGTTTTCTGATCTCTGGAATACAGACTTATCTCAGAGGAAGAAAGCTGCATCCTGGCCGCACTGCTCAGAGTCCTGGTATGCGCCTTGATCCTCGGCGTTACCGATGGATTAAATTCAACCGCATCCATCCAGGTATCCTCCGCGTTATATCGCAGAAAGCTCTGACCGGATACGATAGACGGAGAAAAGCTGCACCAGCCATAACTGACCTCTGCCTCCACACAGTATTTTATATATGTGCTTCCTGCATTTGTCACCACAATAGAATACAGACTGTTCTGGCTGAGCAGAACCTCCGGGATCTGAAAAGTCATAACCCCAGCCATCGGCTGACTGCAGGAAATCGGTGTGGAATATGCCGGTGTTCCACTGGTAGGCTCACTGGCATCCTTCAGATTTGTGTATACCTGCACAGTATAGGAATTATTGGCAGACATGGAGCTAAGAGTCACCTCACCAAGCGATTCC
This sequence comes from Ruminococcus sp. AF20-12LB, assembly GCF_003478985.1. NCBI lineage: Bacteria > Bacillati > Bacillota > Clostridia > Eubacteriales > Oscillospiraceae > Ruminococcus > Ruminococcus sp. AF20-12LB. Next base: position 131,868 of record NZ_QUGH01000006.1, read on the forward strand.
GCTTTTCCGTTTCCTGCACTGGCACGAAAAACCGTGGACAGCTGTTCTCCCGCATACATGCGGATGGAGCCAAGCCCTGACGTTCCGTCATAAAAATAATTGTTGCTATATTTCGGTGTATTGACAGCCGTAGCCGCAACCAGCTCACTGACAGACTTATCCTCATAGGACATATAAAAATATCCGGATTTTCCCCAGCCTGTACCCCAGCTGTTCTTAACGATCCAGGCTCCGTCTCCCTTTACCTTGGAAGATGCCCGGAAATTCTTCGCAGAATAATTGTCATCCCAACCCACCACTGTAACTACATGATTCACGTTCTTGGTGCTGGTAGGATAGGAATAGGCCGCTGTACTTGCATTGTAATAGGCATTCTGTGCATTATACATCACAGTAACTGAATTATTTGCAACCAGAAGCTTCTTCATGGCATTTACGGAATAATCGGAAAAATAGGCATTTTTCAGATAAGCAGCTGCATTGTACGCCTTGGATGCCGCCGGAGTCACACCGGTTTTCTGTGTATGTGTGGAATCTGTAGCCAGAGGCACATCCGTTTCTGTTGTCATTCCGGACCAGGTGCTCAGAAACATGGAAGCCAGAAGATCATTTCCGCCCTCATGATAATCTACGTTTCCTTTATCATCTGTCCCCATATGCTTATTGACATCCCCGTAGGTATTTCCAAGCGGGTCATTCTTTCTGTTTGCAAAAAAATACGTCAGATGCTCTTCCGACAGATCATAAGTTCCAAGGCCCTGGGTCAGAAACGAAGTTTCCAGAAGAGAGGCCATTCCAAATGCCCAGCACATACCGTAGGGCTCCTGATTCTTTACGGAAGTAACATATCCCTGATCCGCTGCATTATAATAGGACGGATAGGCCGCAGCTCTTCCCATAGGTACCTCATCCACATCATTTCCGATCTCCACGGCGGTGGAATAAGAGGTCAGATTATCAAAGGGTGCCAGCTGTTCCTGCTCCTCTTCCTCCGTAAGCGGGCGGCCCTTGATATATTCGATGCCGGACTCATCACTGTCTGAGTCATCCCCAAAGCTCTCCTCGCCGTCACCAAAGATATCCTCCTGGGAATCAGAAGACGATCCTTCTGATATTTCGGGATCCCCTGTATCCTCCACGGAGCTCTGCAAGGCTATATCCTCGGTATCCCCATCGGCTGCCTCTGCAATATCCTCTGTCTGTTCATCCGGGATACCGGTATTCTCTGTGGTATTTTCTTCTGCGATCTCCGTCGTATCCTCTGCTTCCGCTGACTGCGTCTGTGTATCTTCTGCCCATTCTTCATCGAAGCCTTCCGCAGAATTACTGAAGCCTCCCACATCGGCTGCCATGACCGGAACCTGGCTGCCCGCAACTGCCATGCACAGAAGAAGCGGCAATAATTTCTTCCTGACAAGCTGTAATCTCTTCACAAAACTCTCCATTTTTCTTATATTGATCTGGTCTATCTGTTAACGTTTCTTCAAATGATAACCCAGAATTCCGATTACTGCAAGTACTGTTGCGATCCCGATCCAGATAAACGGACTTTTATACCAGGAATTTTCTTCTTTAAAGGATGTAGCAGCCGTGCCATTGACCGGCTTGGTGACAGCTTCTTCCGCATAATCTCCATCTTCTGTTGTTCCCTCCGCTGCAGGCGGTCCCTGGACCTCACCGCTCTGAGCCTGTGAGCTGCCTGTTCTGTCCGACGCCGCAGGTGGTCCCTGGACCTCGCCTCTCTGAGCCTGCGAGCTGTCTGTGCTGTCCGTCCCTGCAGACGTTCCCTGTCCTTCGCCATTCTGAGACTGCAAACTCCCCGTGCTGTCCGTCCCTGCAGACGCTCCCTGTCCTTCGCCATTCTGAGCCTGTGAGCTGCCTGTGCTGTCCGTCCCTGCAGACGTTCCCGGTCTTTCGCCATTCTGAGCCTGAGCGCTGCCTGTGCTGTCCGTCCCTGCTGCTTCCCCCTGAGTCTCGCCGGCTGAAAAGTTCTGTGTATCGGATGTTCCTCCCTGCTTCACTCCGGAAGTCTCTTTCTCCGTGCTCCCTGCGATTCCGGCCTTCACCAGCTCCGCATCCCTTGAGGGCCGCAGCTCCTCCAGCGGCACATAACCGTATCTGCCATTATACTCTGTATATCCCCAGGTTTCACCATTCTTCTCTGTCTCCCCTTCGATATGCAGGACAGTACCATCCTTTACCGTCTTATCATTGAGCTTTTCACCTTTTTCATCGGTGGAAGGATAGATATCCACACCAACTCCGCCGGAATCCACAGTCATATAATAATCTGTGGTATCTGCCGGAGCCTCCACCTTCACTACAACCGACTTGTCCGCATACACCGGAACACTCATACTCAGCACCAGCATTCCTGCCAGAAGCACACCTTTGCACCTTCTCATTGCTCTTTCCTCCTTCAAAAAATCTTACTGCCATTCTATATGCATAAAATCCCCCTATATTTCTCTTTTGCCTTGGCTCCGAAATATAAGAGGATCTTATCATTTGTTATATCCAGTATCTTTTTTATGCAAGCTCCCGCTCACACATATCCAGCGCAGAAGCGATCACCGCATCCATGTCATAATATTTATATTCGCCAAGACGGCCGCCGAAGATCACCTTCGGTTCCTTCTCTGCAAGCGCCTTATACTGTGCGTAAAGCGCTCCGTTCTTCTCATCATTGACCGGATAATAGGGCTCATCCCCCGGTTTCCACTCGGAACTGTATTCCCGGCTGATCACCGTTTTCGGAAGATCATTGCCCGCCTCATCTTTTCCGAACTCAAACCATTTATGCTCAATGATACGTGTCCAAGGAGTCTCCACATCCGTATAATTCACTGCTGCATTTCCCTGGAAATTAGGTTTATTCAGTGTCTCGTTCTCAAAACGCACGGAACGATACTCCAGAGTTCCCAGCTTATAGTCAAAATACGCATCAATGGCACCTGTGTAGATCACTTTCTCCGCCATTGCATCGTACTTCTCTTTTTTCTTCAGATAATCCTCATTCAGCCGTACCTCGATACCGTCCAGCAGATTGGCAACCATCTTCGTATAACCACCCACTGGTATTCCCTGATACAGCGCATTGAAATAGTTGTTGTCAAAGGTCAGACGCACCGGAAGCCTCTTGATGATAAAAGCAGGAAGCTCCGTACATGGACGTCCCCACTGCTTCTCCGTGTAGCCCTTGATCAGCTTCTCATAAATATCCGTACCTACAAGGCTGATAGCCTGTTCCTCCAAATTTGAGGGTTCCGTGATACCTGCTGCCTGACGCTGCTCCTCAATCTTTGCCGCAGCCTCCTCCGGAGTCACCACGCCCCACATCCTGTTAAAGGTATACATATTAAACGGAAGACTGTACAGCTCCCCGTGATAATTGGCAACCGGACTGTTGGTAAAACGATTGAAGGTGGCAAACCGGGTGATATAATCCCAGACCTTCTTATTATTAGTATGGAAAATATGTGCACCGTATTTATGCACGTTGATCCCTTCCACCTTCTCTGTATATACATTTCCCGCAATATGCGGACGCTTGTCGATCACAAGCACTGACTTCCCGGCACGCTTCGCCTCCTGTGCAAAAACCGCACCGTAAAGACCTGCACCTACGATAAGATAATCGTACATTGATTTCATTCTCCCTGTTCTTTCATTGATGCTGTTATTTTAACACCGAAAAAGGGCAGCTGGCAAGAAGCCACTGTAAAATCCCGGTAAATCTTATGTAAGAATGTTGCCAAACAGATTACCCCAAGCTGCAGAAATGATAAAAGGCGCCAAGCATACCCGCATCATTCCGATGTCGTGCAAATGCGATCCTTGTATGCTCCGCCATACTGGGAACAAGATATTTTTTCAGGGCATTTTCTATTTTTTCCTTCAGAAAATCCTCCTGTGCCATGATCCCGCCGCCAAGCACAACGACCTCAGGATCGATCACATAGCAAATATTTGCGATCCCCTTGCCCAGAACATCCGTCATCTCATCAATTGCCTGAATACAGAGCCAATCTCCTCTTCCGGCCTCCTCAAAAACATGGCGGCCATCCCATTTTTCCTGCGGCTCACCCTTCCACTGTGCGACCTTTTTGGTCAGCGTACTGGCCGCTCCCCGGGTCTGGAAATCACTGTCTCCCATATGCATATAGCCAACCTCACATGCACTGTTCCCAAACCCGCGAAAAACCTTTCCGTCGATCACAATACAGCCGCCGATTCCTGTTCCCACCGTAAGGATCAGGGCAATGCGGCTTCCCTTTGCCGCACCGGAGCTGTATTCCGCAAGACCCGCACAGTTTACATCATTTTCTACCTCACACGGAATGTGAAACCTTTCTTCCAGAATTTTTTTGTACTGGATCCCTGCATAGTTTGGTATCAACGGAGACGCATAAAAAATAGATCCCTCTTTTGTATCCACCATACCGGCTGTTGAAATACAGATGCCGGAAACTGTATCCTGTGTCCGTGTGAGCAGATCTTCCACTATTCCAATAACCTTTTTAAGAATTTCCGGGCCACCCTTTTCTGCTTCCGTTTTTGTCGATCCCTTAAAAATAATCTCAGCGCTGTCACTGATCAGGCCATACTTGATGGCTGTACCGCCAATATCAAGACTGACATACATTTTCATCCTGTGATCCTCATTTACACTCTCATCCGTCATTTTCGTTCCATTACTTCAACAAATGATTTCGTGATCAGCTGTGGCCTTGTGATGATCGAGCCCACCACAACGCTGTAAGCTCCCAGCTCGATCACATGCTTCGCTTTTTCCGGTGTATTGATATTCCCCTCTGCGATCACCTTATGTTTTGCTTTCGCCACGATTTCTCTTAAAATTGCGAAATCATCCTCTTCGATCTTAGCGCCCTTGCTCTGCTCCGTATAACCAACCATCGTCGTTCCTATAAAATCAAATCCCAGCTCATCTGCATGAAGTGCCTCTTCTACTGTAGAACAGTCCGCCATCCATAGCTGATCCGGGTATCTTTCTTTTACCTCATGGAAAAACTCCTCCAGGGTTTTATTTCCGGGTCTTTTTGAGATCGTTGCATCCATTGCTATGATCTCCGGCCTTACCTCCATCAGTTCCTCGATCTCTTTCATAGTTGGCGTAATGTAAACCTCACTGTCCGCATAATCCCTCTTCACGATCCCGATGACCGGAAGATCCACCTGCGACTGTATCTCCCTGATATCCTCTTTGGTATTTGCCCGTATCCCGCATGCTCCGCCGATTTTTGCTGCCAAAGCCATTCTTCCCATAATAAATGAAGAATGCAGCGGCTCCTCCGGCAGCGCCTGACAGGATACGATCAGCTTCCCCTCCAGATTTGCTATCTTCTGATCCATTTTTGTCATTTCCCCACTTTTCTGTTGATGAAACAATGATACCATGAAACCGTTTTTCCGTAAAGTTTACAACCACATAAATCCACAGTCCCGGACCAGCAATTATTACTATTCACTGGTAATGTCCCGCGAGGTGTTTTTTGTGAGCGAAGGTCACAGAAAACCCGAGACATACCGCGCGAATTTATGCGATCAGCATATCTGTCATTTATGATCTTTTTATAAAATATCAGAGATCCGCTTCTCAAACGCCCTGATGTATGATACCCTATAACTGGATCAGATGATAAAACTATTCTGATCACATAAACAGATCGAAGGTGGTGAAACCTATGGGTACAAAGGATACCATCACCAAAGATTACATGGCTGACAACCGCGTTTTTGCGGACGTGTTCAACCATATGCTGTACAAAGGAAAAAACGTCATAGACCCTGACACTCTTCATCCACTGGATACCACAGCTCTCGCTGTCCCCTACGGATCTGGCACTTCAGAAGTGCCCGTCCAGAAATTCCGGGACGAATTCAAATCTCTTAATGTTATGCATGATGATTCCAGGATCTACCTTCTCCTGGGGATTGAGAACCAGTCGGAAGCACACTATGTAACGCAAGTGCAAAGCAATTGCGTTCATGAGCATGTAGCAAAGCGGAATGCGAACGTCCGCTTTTTTGCCGGTCAAGAACATGGTCTATGATGCATTAGAATACGCAGGGCAGGTAGAAAATTCCGCCAGATCCCACAGAGAAGCAAAGCAATGGCCTTCCACATCCGGAGAATATCTCACCGGCTTCTACAAGGATGACCGGCTGATCCCGGTCATAACCACAGTCGTGTACTTCGGTTCCGACACCTGGAACGCTCCCAGAAGCCTCCACGAAATGCTCTCTGTCCAGGACCCTGAGATCCTTTCTCTGGTCCCGGATTACCGGATCAATCTCTTCTCACCTGCCGAGATAAAGGATGAAGAACTTGATAAACTCCAGAGCAATCTCAAAGAAGTCATGCTCTTCATCAAATATTCCAAAGATAAACGGAAGCTCCAGGAGCTCACCACACAGAGCCCCGGTTTCCGCTCACTCGAGCTCAAAGCAGCCCGGGTCATCGACTCCATAACAGGTATCAACTTACGTTTCACAGAAACAGAAGGGAGTGTTAATATGTGTCAGGCTGTTCAGGAAATGTGCGATGATGCACGTGCCGAAGGCCGTCAGGCCGGATTGGCAGAAGGGCGTACTGCTGGGCTCGCAGAGGGCCTTCAGGAACAAGCTATACTGACAGCACAGCGTATGCTTCAGGATCCAAGATTCTCCCCTGAAGACATATCCAGATTTTCTGGCCTTTCTCTTGAGGAAGTGCTGAAATTACAGAAAAAATAGTTCGTATTGGAAATGCTCAGATCCTTTGTGGGGAATCTGAGCATTTTGCTATTTTATAATACCAATATTACTTTATATCACAGAACACTTCTTCTTGAATCCAAGTCACAATTTGATAGTTTCCTTTTATTCATTCTGGACAACCAACTCTCCGCGACTTACTTCTATTCCCCTGCCTGCCGTTATCTTATGCGAGTAACCGAGGTGCACATTTACCGGAATAATATCGCAAGCGCACAGCGTCCACGTCGTAAAGGAATCATCGAGTACGAACACCAATTATTATGCAGCCAACGGTTGGATTGGAGTAAATTTGAGTATGCCCAAAAGACATACATAGAGTGGAGCAAGTCCAAGGACTGGATGAGGATGAAGAGAAGATAAACTGAGAGCCACAGTCTCCCCGTGGCCCCAGAGTCAGGGCTAAACAAAACGGAGTGAACAATAACCAGCAAATTATTGTTTACTCCGTTTTGTTTAGCCCTGACTAGCTGTCCAGTTAATAGAGATCACACACAGCGAGGTTTTTTTAACTCCAGAAGTTCATTTTATTTTAGTCACAAACTATATATCACACACTATAAATTTCCATCATAAGCCGTATCCCGACTTTCAGGCCTTCCTCAAAAGCGGTCTTCTCCCATGCACAGCACACCGTCCCCTGCCGGTCCATGATCTTTTCCCAAAGTGGAATCTTATCTCCGACATAATCATCTACCAACCTATCCATACCATCTAGCCCACGCAGCCACTCTTCCAGTTCCTTTTCCTTGGCCTTTGCTGCCTTCCCTGCAACTGTGTTTTTCTCTACTGGGGTGTTCTCTGTGTAATGCTCGCAGATCAGACCCAGCAGGTTCTCCACCGGTGGATAATACTCCGGCTCTGTTTTCTTCAAATACTCCTCCAGCATTTCCTTCAATTTTTCTATAATGCTACCGTCCTTCCAAACTGAGATTCATTTCCTCAGTTACGGTACATATTACCGTAGACTTTTGCACATAGCAACCTATTTTTTGCGGTCTTTTGGATGCCCCATCTTTTCCTTCACTTCATCCGGCACATCGATCAACCCAAACCGGTAGAACATTCCATATATGTAAGCCACTCCCCGGATATCCCCCAAAGCTTTGGGTCTCTCTACTACTTCATCTTTTATATTTCCCAGTGCCAAAACTATAGAACTCCATGCCAGACTTTTGCTCTTCTCCCGGCGGTCGATCCACAGCTCCTTCGTGTACTCGCCATTCCTGCCTTTTTTAATTTCGTAAGAGAATGGCAACCCAGAGTAGGTTTTGAATTTCACACCAGCATAAGCCACAACCACACCCCATAAGTTTTCCTCTGTCGGATCAGCCTTCCACCGTTTCATTACTCTGTATCTCCGCTGCCGCTCTGCCCCAACACTGATTTTTTCTTTTTCTGCTGTGCTTGGGAAGTACACACCTTTTTTATATGGCAGGTACGAGGTGACGGAGGCTTTGGAGAGTTGAAGAGTATTTGCGGTTGAAAGTATGGATGTTTTGTAGTCTTGTATTTCACGGTATTCTTCAAAAGTTTTTTTTACTTTTTCCGCCACTTCCGATTCATACACACCAGCTGTGATGAGCAACTTTCTTACTTTGATAGGGTTTAGGTTCAGAGCATCGCCGATGGATTGGAGGGAGCAGTCCTCCCCATAAAGTGTCGCAGCAGCATCCATCTGCTCTTTCAGATTCTTCCCGGCATCGTACTCCGGCTTCAACTTCTTCCGGCCTCCACCGGGTTTTCTCGTTTTCTTCATTTTACTCATGCAGTTCCAGCGGCAGTCCGTCCGGGTCCTGGAAGAAAGTCATTTTCTTGCCGGTATAATCATCCACACGGATCGGCTCACACTCAATGCCTACCTCTGCCAGCTCATTCACTGTCTGTTCCACGCTATCAACGCAGAACGCTAGATGTCGTAGGCCACAGGCCTCCGGTCGGTTCACACGCTTCGGTGGGTTTTCCTCAGCGAAAATCTCCAGCTCTGTGTTTTCATTGACACGCAGATCCAGCTTCCAGTCTTTACGCTCTGGGCGGTAGTTTTCTCTGATGACAGAGAATCCCAGCTTGTTTGCATAGAAATCCTTTGCGGCTTCGTAGTCAGATACTATGATTGCAATGTGGTGTATTTTTGATAAGTTCATTTTGTTTCACACTCCATTTCTTCTATCTCATTTTTATTTTCGTTCCAAGCTATATAACAACCTTCAAATAATACCGTGTGAACTCCTGGAGTTCAGTTTGTCCACACGGCATTTATTTTTTCTTGGGTTCTTGTTTATTTCAGTTTTTCGAGGATCTCATCCGCGCTCATGCCGCTTGCCAGCAGCTTCTTCAGTACATTCTCGGCTTCCGATTTTTTTGCTTCTTCAGCGGCTTTAGCCTCCGCCTTTGCCTTCTTCGCTTCCAGCGTTGCCACTTCTTTTTCGGCCTTCTTCAAAGCAGTCTTCTTCTCTTTCAGATCAGCCTTCAAAGTGTCAATGTTGGCGGTGATGGATGCGATCTCAGCAGTTAGGGAAGTGATAGATTCCTGCTTCTCTGCGATCTGAGATGCGTAGTCTTTAGTAATATTGATTTTGGGACGGTTTTTGCTGCCTTTCGTTCTGGGCATAGGTGATAACCTCTTTTCTTTTATAGTTGTTTAAGTATATCACTGTGTTTGGGGTAGTGGGGAATATTAGTTTTCATCATCGATTATTTGGCATACTTCACCATCTATGCAAGCAAACATTTCTCCCATTGGAGTAAAGTGATACGTCCAGTTGTCAAGCTCAAACAATTCCGATTTTTTGTTCGGCACATCTGGCTCATTAGAGGTTGCAATCTTGCTTAAGTATTTCATCTCAAGCAAATATAAAGCGCCTAATGCATAAAGAACATTCTTTTGATTGGCCATCTGTATATTCGCATAGCGACTATGTTTAATCTTACAAAATCCATCCCAAAATGTCAGTGACTGCGCCGGATTTGCTGTATTCCACCCCTGATATGGCTGAAATTCCATATCTCGCTCTGGAATTAGAACTTTTTGATTTACAATATCAGAATAATCATTTAACACAAAGGTGCAATAATCATTCATGTTTTTTCGATCTTCAGCGGCAAACCCACAATACACCTTAAAGAAATTATCCAATTCTGCTCCAATTGATTGCAGCAAAAGAGCATATTCATTAGAAAAGGTTCCTGCATTCTGCCAATCCAACTCAATGTAATTCAATGTGTTTTTAAATTTTTCTTCTAACACAAGATAATAACGCCAATAATGTTGTAAGAATTCTTTTCGTGCCATACATCACACCTCCTTACATTTTCAATTGTTTCTCTCACATCTTCGCCGATCATAAGATCGTTGCCTGCTGCTCACCACGGAGAGGTGTGTGGTTATTTATAGAGCAGCGTAGGGAGCTACCGCTCCCAGTATATCACATTTCACTTGCTTTCGCTACCTTGAATGGACAGACTTTCAAACACTGGTAGCATCGAACACACTTACTTTCATCAATCTGTGGATATTCAAAGCCTTCTTCATGCAGCATATCATATTTGTATTCAAAAACTACGGATGGTGACATGAGTCTGGCGTTTTCCGGAAAGTCTCTGCCTGACAGCCGGCAATGCATCCAGGTCCATGTGTCTCCTGTCCAAACACGCAGTGTGATCTCTTTAGCGGAAAAATCCTGATACATTCCTTTGTAATAGGTAACTGCTGCATTTAGTTTCTCTGCTCTGCCGATCTTCTCATCCTGGGTAAAACGGCTGAGATAGCTTTTGGCTGAAGCAATTCCCTCATTGGCTGCTGCTCTTCGAAAATACAGCGGAACCTTTTGCCAGGGGAGGGGATCTGATGGTATGCGTCCGCCTCGTCCCGGAATACTCATGATCTCCAGCTCGCGTAAAGTCTGCTGGCTTCCCAGTTCCCAGAGTTCCGTATGATCCAGAAGCAGGTTGTAATAAAATTCAGCGATCCGGTTATAAAATTCCTGCGTGGTCCGCAGCCATTCCGGATGTCTGCACCAGAGATGCAGTCGCCAGGTTGTGATGCTGTAGCCGCTTTTTCCGGTGTTTTCTTTTTTGCCGGTTTCCGGTTCTTTCATTTTGGTTCTCCGTTTTTTGTAAAGAAAAATCATTATAATATAACTTATCTAAATTATTATTTCCTGTCGCTTATCATTTCCATAAGCGACAGGTGATTTTCTCTCAAATTGCATAGTTTTTGAATCTTAATCAATGATAGCATTGCACCCTGTCACTGTCAAGATGCGAAAAATGCACCACTTTCGACCAAAAATGCAGTTTTTTTCGGTTAAATATTTTTATATACGACAAATTTTTCTTTTTTTCGCTTATTAGTGGTCACAAAAATGGTCAGACTTTTGCTATAATAGTGCGAAAAGGAGACTACGATTATGCCTAGAAAAGGGGAAAATATCAGAAAAAGGAAAGACGGAAGATGGGAGGCGCGCTATGAAAAATGCCGTGACCAGAATGGACGGATCCAGTACGGATATCTGTATGGTCGTACATATGAAGCTGTAAAACAGAAAAAACTGGACATCCTGTGTCAGAACGATCCTCGGAAATTTTGCGGAAAACGCTACGTATTTCGAAATCTCAGTGAAGAATGGATGCTTTCCATGCGTTATGCAGTGAAACTTAGCACCTATGCATGCTATGAGACACTGCTCGATACACATATCCTTCCGGAATTTGGAGATACACCTCTGAAATATATCTCTTCTGCTTCTGTATACGCTTTCTCCGAAAAGCTGAAACGTCAAGGGCTTTCACCACGTACGATCAAAAATCTTCTGATCCTGTTCCACAGTATTTTACGCTATGGTGAGAAGCAGGGTTATCTGAATCTTTCACAACTGGATTTTCGGTATCCAAAAATAAATACCAGTCCTTTCGAGCTTATTTCTTCTGAAAATCTTACAAAACTGATCACGACTCTCTCCGCTGAGGATTCTGAGTTTTCCATCGGCATCCTGTTATGCATTTACACAGGGATCCGTGTTGGAGAGCTCAGCGGCATTCGCTGGGAAGATATTGATTTTGATGAAAAACTGCTACATATAAGACGAACGATCTCACGAATAAAAAATCTTGATTATTCTGGTGCATCTGATGACGAACCCAAAACCGTTTTAATGATAGGTCCTCCTAAATCAGTCTCATCCATCAGGGATATTCCAATCCCTGATTTTTTATTGAAAAAAATGGAACGGATTGCTGCTGAACCTGATTCATACCTGCTGACGAGTACGAATCGTAAATGCATGGAACCCAGAAATATCCAGCGAAAATTCCAGCGGGTTCTTCAGCAATGCGAAATCCCCAGCATCAACATCCATTCTCTCAGGCATGCATTTGCCACCAGATGTACAGAGATGGGATTTGACAGCAAGACACTTTCTGAAATTCTCGGGCATTCGTCCGTCAAGATTACCATGGATATTTATGTGCACAGCAGTATAAAACAAAAGCAGAAGTGCATGGAGAAGCTGAGCTATTAGCAGTCAGAATTATGGTCAAAGCAGGCCGGAAGTCCGCTTTTATACGGGTTTCCGGCCTGTTTGTCGCTTATGGAAATGATAAGCGACTTTTTTTCCCTCAAAAAAAACAACACGGCAGACGTCCCTCCGGGGCTGTCTGCCGTATTTTATATCAATTTTATGTAATTAGGCTTTCTGTTCCTTAAGCCTCATATCCATTAGGGTTCTGGCTCTGCCATCTCCAGGAGTCTGCACACATCTCGCGGATTCCGTTCTCTGCCTTCCAGCCAAGCTCTTTCTCTGCTTTGGTTGCATCGGAGTAGCAGGTTGCGATGTCGCCTGGGCGGCGTGGTTTGATCACATATGGGATCTTGACGCCGGTAGCTGCCTCAAAGTTCTTAACGATATCAAGAACACTATAGCCTTTTCCGGTTCCAAGGTTGTAGATGCTTAATCCGGAATTGTCTTCCAGCTTCTTAAGGGCTTTTACATGGCCCTTGGCAAGATCTACTACGTGAATGTAGTCACGGACACCTGTTCCATCCGGTGTATCGTAATCGTTTCCGAATACGCCAAGCTCTTTCAGCTTGCCTACTGCTACCTGTGTGATATATGGCATCAGGTTGTTCGGGATACCATTTGGATTCTCACCGATGGTTCCACTCTTATGAGCACCGATCGGGTTGAAGTAACGAAGAAGAACTACATTCCACTCCGGGTCTGCCTTCTGGATGTCTGTAAGGATCTGCTCCAGCATGGATTTGGTCCAGCCATATGGGTTGGTACACTGTCCCTTCGGGCACTCCTCGGTGATCGGGATCATTGCCGGATCTCCGTATACGGTTGCTGAGGAAGAGAAAATAATATTTTTAACATTATGCTTTCTCATCACGTCTACAAGGGTAAGGGTTCCTGCGATATTGTTCTCATAATACTCCCACGGCTTGGCAACAGATTCACCAACTGCCTTCAGTCCTGCAAAATGAATACAGGAATCGATCTCTTCCTTGTCAAAAACCTCATTTAATGCATCGCGGTCCAGGATATCTGCTTTATAGAATTTCACCGGTTTGCCTGTGATCTTGGATACTCTGTCCAGAGCCTTCTCACTGGAATTGCATAAATTGTCAACTACTACAACATCATATCCTGCGCTCTGCAGCTCTACAACGGTATGACTTCCAATGTATCCTGCTCCGCCTGTTACTAAAATTGCCATAGTTTTTCTCCTCCTCTATTGGATCTAACTGTTCCTGTTTATTTTAGCACTGTTCCTTTGTTTCCACAATAGCCGAAAACCAGGTTTACTACTTAATCCCAGAGTCCTTGCGGATAAAGTCCCTGATCCTTCAGATTCTGGATCGCGGCTACCACTACCGGTTTGTCCTCTTTATAGGTCACTCCGTACCATTTATCCTGTGTGGTAAGGACTTTGACTGCTGCCTTTTTTTCCTGAAGGAGCTCGTCAACTACAAACGGAAGAAAATATTCGCATTTCAGAGGATTTTCCGGGATGCTCTTTTCAAGGAATACCGGGAAGCGTTTTACCAGCTCTTTCATAAATCCACCGGTGAATCCCCACATGTTCATGGATACCGGAGTCTCTCCCGGGAGACTTGTCCAGGTTTTTCCATCGTCCTCTGTGTAGGCTGCTCCGCCGTCACGTTTCTCAATGTGTGTTCGCTCATTGATATCTGCAAGATATCCATTTTCATCTGTCTCACAGACACCTCTGGAAACGTAGCCGTTGTCTGTCAGGGTGTTCTCAAGACGGTAGCCTACCATCATATACTGGGCAGGTACGGTGTCCTCCTGGGCCTGGATCAGGAAATCATACGCCATCTTAAAGGCATGGGTTCCATAATAATCATCTGCATTGATCACCACAAACGGTCCGTCGATCTCTCCGGCACAGCTTAATACCGCATGTCCGGTTCCCCATGGCTTCACACGGCCTTCCGGAACCTGGAAGCCTTCCGGGATGTTGTTGAGATCCTGATGCACATAAACGATCTCCACCTTGTCACTTAAGCGGTCGCCGATGGCATCGCGGAAATCCTGTTCATTCTCTTTTTTTATGATGAATATCACTTTCTTAAAGCCTGCACGTACGGCATCATAAATGGAAAAATCCATAATGATATGACCTTCCTGATCTACAGGATCGATCTGTTTCAGTCCGCCGTAGCGGCTTCCCATTCCTGCTGCCATTACTACCAGAACCGGCTCTTTCATAATCTTGTTCCTCCTGATTTTTAGAAATACAGGGATTTTTTCCCATACATAGTTTAAGCCGGTCAGATTCTCATCCGACCGGCCTTTGAACCTTTTTTTATTATACTACACTTCACCGTGAAATCCTACTGATTATTTTCAGTTTATTTTCGGTCAGAAGTATTCTCCGGGAAAACGATCTCCATCCTGGTTCCAACTCCCTGTTCACTTTCCACGTTGATCTGTGCATGATGAAGCGTTGCTCCATGCTTCACAATGGAAAGACCCAGACCTGTTCCGCCGGTCTGTCTGGAATGGCTTTTGTCTACCCGGTAAAAGCGCTCAAAGATCCTTCCCTGTTCACTTTTCGGGATTCCGATCCCGTCATCTGCCACACAGTAGAACGGATGCCCTTTCCGGTTGCCTACCATGATCCGCACATGACCATTCTGTTCTGTATAGCGAACTGCATTGTCTGCAATATTAAAAAGCATCTCATAGAGTACATGGCGGACGCCCTGGATCTTCTCTGTACTTCCGGCAAGCTCAAGGGAAATATTTTTCTTTCCGGCAGGATGTCTGAGATTATTTCTTACGTCTTCTGCAAGCTCATAAAGATCCACCTCTTCAAAAGGAACCTCACTGTTGCTTTCATCCAGTCTGGAAAGCTGGATGATATCCGCTACCAGATTGGAAAGTCTTATTGATTCATGGTAGATCCTTCCGGAAAATTCCTGTATATGATCTGCCGGAACCATGCCGTTCATCATAAGCTCCGCATAACCGGAAATGGACATCAGCGGGGTCTTCAGCTCATGGGAAACATTTGCAGAAAATTCCTTCCGGATTTCCTCTGCCTCCTTCAGTTCTTTTACCTGCTGCCGGATCTGCCGATTCTGTTCATCCACCCGCACAAGAAGGGGACGCAGCTCCTCATAGCACACGTTGTTCAGTGGATGCTCCAGATCCAGATCGTTGACCGGACGGATCAGCTCTCTGGTCTGTCTCTGTGCAAAAACAAACTCCAGGATCAGTACCAGGAGCATCAGAAGTCCCAGCACTGCAAGACTTGAGGTCCATGTGGAATATATGGAATCTACGGTTTTTCCCACCCGGAGCACGTTTCCGTCATCCAGCTTCACCGCATAATAAAAGGTCTTTTTTGCAAAGGTTTCCGAATAACGGATACTTTCGCTTTTTCCGTTTTTTTCTGCCTGTATAAATTCCGGACGATCACTGTGATTTGCCAGTTTTTTCGGAGATGTCTCAGAATCGTAGAGAACGGTTCCGTCTTTACGGATGAGAGTCACACGACTTGATGATACTGTCTGGAGCTTTTTTGTGAGAAAGGAATCTCCATACTCATCCATGGCAAGGCAGATATACTGAGCTTCCTCACGGACTCCCCGCTGCATGTATGTGTTTAATTTATTGTAGGTGACCACACTTGCTGCCAGAAACGTGACAAGAACAGCAAAAATGATCATAATGCTTGTATGATGCAGAATTTTCTTTTTCATACATGATCTCCGATCCGGTATCCCACACCACGCACTGTCTCAATCAGATTTCCGGCTTCCCCAAGCTTCTGTCGGAGAGTCCGTACATGAACATCTACAGTCCTCGTTTCTCCGTCAAAATCATAGCCCCACACATGGCACAGGATCTGGTTTCTGGACATGACCAGTCCTTTGTTCTCCATAAGATATTCCAGAAGTTCAAATTCCTTTCTGGTCAGCTCTTTCACCTCACCCTGATAGCAGACTTCGTGACGGGACACATTGACACGAAGGCCCTTGCAGTGCAGCTCCCTCTCTTCACTCTGCCTTGCGCAGCGCCGAAGGACCGCTTTGACCCTGGCTACAAATTCCATCATCCCGAAGGGCTTGGTGATATAATCATCTGCGCCGCTCTCCAGACCTTTTACCTTGTCAAACTCCGCTTCTTTGGCTGTGACCATGATCACCGGGATATCCCGGGTCCTGGTATCACTTTTCAGTCGTTTCAAAATATTATACCCGTCTTCACCCGGGAGCATGATGTCCAGCAGGATCAGCTCCGGTAGATTTTTTTTCATGGCTGTGTCAAGTTCTGCCCCGGTTTCAAAACCTTCTGCCTCAAAGCCTGTTGTCTCCAGGGTATAGACAAGAAGCTCTCTGATATTTCTCTCATCTTCCACACAGTAGATCATTCTATATCCTCTCTGTTCGTTTTTTTGCCGTTGGCACTTCATAATCGTCTGGTCTTTTTTGTTCCATGCCTTCAGTATAACTGCTTTCTTTTTACTGCACAAGCCCTGGCCGTCTGCTGATACAGATAACCAGGGCATAGCATTATTTCGATATCTTTTTATTGGCTGCCTGCCGCTGCCATCTGGGCTGCAGCCGGCTCATCCTTTATTTCCGGAAGCTGATACTGACTCCGGATCACCTCCAGCTCACGGTAGAAGGTTTCGTCCGGCCCATGTTTGATCTGCTTCAGGTGCTGATGTGTATCAAAAGCATCTTCATGAACCTGTGTCACACAGACACCGATATTGGAACAGTGATCTGCCACACGCTCCAGGCTGGTAGTCACATCGGACAGGATGAATCCCATTTCAATGGTACATTCCCCGGCGCGAAGTCTCTGGATATGCCGGTACTTCAGTTCCTTGCTGAGTTCATCGATCACTTCCTCCAGTGGCTCGATCTCTCTCGCAAGCTGCACGTCCTGATTTTCGTAAACCTTGTAAGCAATATCTACAATATCTTCCACCGCATGCTCCATGACACGTAACTCTTCCAGCGCCTTATCCGAAAACTTCAGGCCTTTTTCATAAAGCTCCTGTGCGGATTCCATGATGTTCACACCGTGATCGGAAATCCTCTCGAAATCACCGATACAGTGGAGCATGATGGAAACACTGTGACTGTCATGAACGGAAAGATCCTTCTGGTTCAGCTTTACAAGATAGGTTCCAAGCTCATCCTCATAACGATCTACCTTTTTCTCTGCTTCTTCCACCAGAACCTTTCCTTCTGCGCTGAAATTCTTCAGAAGATCCAGGGCGGTAAACAGAGTTCTGTGAGAATCCTCTGCCATTTTTTTCGCTGCATTCCTGCTCTGCTCAACTGCAAATGCAGGTTTCTCCAGAAAACGGCTTTCCAGGATCATGAAATCCGGATCTGCTGCCACCTTCTCCTGCTCTTCCTTCCTGTCGCGGATAGTAAGACAGGCAAGCTTCTCCAGAGCCTTTCCGAACGGAAGAAGGACAAGAGTTGCCGTAATATTGAAGGTACTGTGCAGAATCGCGATCCCGGCCGGAGTCGCTGCCTGCGTCATAAATGAAAAATGTACTGCTGCATTTATCGCATAAAATACTGCCATGAACAGCATGGTTCCGATCAGATTGAAATACAGATGGACCATAGCCGCACGTTTTGCGTTTTTGCTGGCTCCGATGGCTGAAAGGATCGCAGTGATACAGGTACCGATATTCTGTCCCATGATAATAGGAAGTGCTGCACTGAACGGTACCATTCCGGTAAGACACAATGCCTGGAGGATACCAACCGATGCGGAGGACGACTGGATGATCGCTGTCAGCACTGCTCCAGCCACAACTCCCAGGATCGGGTTGGAAAATTTCACCAGCATTCCGGTAAACTCCGGTACCTCTGCAAGAGGTTCCACAGCTCCGCTCATGGCATTCATTCCATACATCAGGATCGCAAAGCCTACTAAGATCGCTCCCACGTCCTTTTTCTTCTGGCTTTTTGTAAACATGATCAGAACCACGCCGATCAGTGCCAGAATCGGTGAAAATGACGTCGGCTTAAAAAGCTGGATAATAAAGTTATCACTCTGGATACCTGTAAGACTTAAGATCCATGAGGTTACGGTAGTACCGATATTGGCACCCATGATGATTCCCACAACCTGGGACAGCTTCATGATTCCCGAGTTTACAAAACCAACGACCATAACGGTAGTTGCCGAGGATGACTGGATCACTGCAGTCACACCCAGTCCAAGAAGAACGGCTCTGATGGGATTGGAGGTAAGTGTCTCCAGGATCCGCTCAAGCTTTCCGCCTGCAACCTTCGCAAGCCCGTCTCCCATTAAGTTCATTCCATAAAGGAAAATAGCAAGGCCGCCAAGCAATGCCAGTACGCTGAAAAAGTCCATAATACTCTCCTTCACTTTCTCTTTTTGATATGTTTGATTTCCTTTTTCTCATTTCAACGATTTTCATAATAGCGGCCTATTGTAAAATTTTCCCCACCGGAATGTAAAATCTGTGTAAAAAAATAAAACAGAGGATCCTGATACGGGAAACAGATTTCCCATCAGAATCACTCTGTCCTATATATCGTTCAGAATCCGCGGATCTCCTCATCCTCAGATCCGGTCTTGTCGATGGATTTTATTACAAGGTAATAGCTGTAATCATCATTGACCTTTACTTCCACCCGGTCTCCTACACGATGACCGCGCAGTGCCTTGCCGATAGGCGATTCGATACTGATACGGTTTTCCATGGAATTTCCACGGATGGAAGTAACCAGCTTGTACTTCTCCACCTCATTATCTTCTTCAAAAAGAACTTCCACGATATCGTCCATTCCCACTTCGTCTGATCTGGAAGCATCGGATACAATGGAAGCGGTCTTCAGCATCCTCTCCAGATAACGGATGCGGCTCTCATTCTGATTCTTATGCTTCTTGGCTGCATAATACTCAAAGTTCTCACTTAAGTCTCCCTGGGCACGTGCCTCCTTGACCGCCTCAATGGCTTCCTTACGTACTACCAGTTTACGGTGTTCGATCTCCTGCTCTATTTTTTCAACATCCTTGCGGGTAAGCTGTTCTCTCATTTCTCTGGCATCTCCTTTTCTTTATAACATTCAGACTGATTCTGAATCTGTTCTCCACTTCCCATGAAGCTTCTGTCACAGATACAGAATTCTGGAAGGTTACCGGAAATACCATAGCAGATACGCTCTGCTTTGTCAAACAGCACATACCTGTTCTTCGGCTTCCTTCTTCTGGTTTACTCGCTGTTCAATATAATCTGCCATACGTTCTTTGGGGATATCCAGTAACATGGACAATTCAGAATAGAGATGATCCTCTGCAAGCTTCAGATACCGTTCGTCTGTAGCGGTTGTTTTTTTGCCATGAGATAATCTGGCCTGTTTTCTGACGTAGATCGTCTTGATGATTCGAAGAAGATCTCTGCATTCACAGGTACGGATGCATTTCTTGTAGCTATCCTCCCGGAATTTCTCATTCTCAATACTCAGTGTCTCAATAGATGGGATCTCATCGATAAGCCTCTCCGCTTCTTCCCTCGTAATGATTCCGCGAAGCACCTGCTTTCCACCTTTCACCGGTGTAAATATCTTCCCATCTGTCTCTCCTCCGGGTCTCAGTACATAATAAAGCTTCTCGCCGGAGGAACCATCCACCCTCATTGTGGTAACTCCTGTTACCTGGCAGATGCCGGTACGACCATACACAACATATTCGCCTGTTTCAAACATTTTGCCACTTCCTTTCATTTTTTACTTTTCTTTTGTTATCCTGGCGCTTATTGTGCTCTAATGAAAGCTCCCTGCCAGGTTATATATCCAGACAAGGAGCTTCTCACTGAGGATTCTATCCTTATTTTACTACTTTTCCCATTTATTTGCAAAAGAATTCAAAAAGCTTTTTTATTTTTGTGAAATATGCCCACAATGAGGGCATATATTTTTTGTTATAATTCTTCTTTTTTCTTTCTTCCCAGACGGATGTCTTCCATATGAGATTTCAGTTCCGGTGTCATACTGTCAAAGAGATAGGTTTTGCTGTTGTCCCTGCGCTCCTGCCATTCTTCTCTCATCTGCTGTTTTGCGGAAGCGATCTCATCTTTGAATCCGCGCGCTGAGATCCTGGCGGCTCCCTGTCCCATAATGATGATCTGCTCCAGTCCGTCTGATGTGGCAACTGTCACATTATGCTTCCGTCCGATTTTATGGACAGTACGTTCAATGTACTGGTCTGCTGTTTCCGCTTCTTTTGTGTAGACAACATGAATGTTATGATACTGGAAGGTTTCCTCCGGATGGCCCTCCACACGGTAGGCATCAAATACCAGGATCAGGATGCATCCCTTGATCCCCTGATAATCGCTCAATATGTCCATTAACCTGGACTGTGCTGCATGAAAGTCTGCCTGTGCCAGATCTCTTAAATCCTCCCAGGCAAATATGATATTGCAGCCGTCCACCAGCAGATAGTCCTCTCTGTGGATGGCCGGACTGCTATTTCTCCAGGCGCCGTGACCGGTTTTTGCCGTATGGCCGGAATCTGCTGCACCTTTGTCTCCCTTTCCGGAAAAGCTGCTTCCGCTTTCCGGATTTCCGAAGCTTCGGCTGTTACTGCTGTATTTCTTTGAGCTCACCGGACCAAAGGTTTTCTCAAAGATTGCCTTCAGTTCTTTTTCCTCTTCGTAGCTTCCATACATGGAGGTATATTTTCCACGGCCGGCATTGGCTGTTCTGTGATCAGGACTGTTTTTGGCTGTTCCCTGACCTGCACGCACTCCTGCAGAACTGTTGTCGGAATCCTCATAGGCATCATTACTGTCCGGAAGCTGAGTTCCTTCCAGATGCATATATTTTTCTACCTCATACCAGGGAACCACGAAGCCTGCTCCATGGGCACAGAATACAGAACCTGTAGGATTCTCAAGATCTCTCTCGGAATCATATCCGATCTCCTCTGCGATCTGCTCCTGATCCTGGCAGGGTTCATAGCCCTTCAGAGTACAGGTCAGATGACCTCTGCCTCTTGTGTAGGAAACTACCTGACTCTGATAATCCCTCATTTTTGCCACCGGCGCACTTCCTGTGATCACCGATAGCTCTCCCTGGGTTTCCGGTCCCTGAAAGGTTCCCTGCATCCTCTGGATATCCGTCATGGCACGTCCTACATTTTCTGCCGGAATCTCAAGCCTGAAGCTGTAATAGGGTTCCAGAAGAACTGTCTCTGCTTTCTTGAGGCCCTGGCGCACAGCACGGTAGGTCGCCTGCCGGAAATCTCCGCCTTCCGTATGCTTCTGATGTGCCCGCCCGGTGAGAAGTGTGATCTGCATATCGGTGATGGGTGATCCGGTAAGGACTCCCAGATGCTCTTTTTCCTCCAGATGTGTCAGGATCAGCCGCTGCCAGTTCCGATCCAGCTGATCTTCATTTGCCGCAGTAAAAAACTGCAGCCCGCTTCCTCTCTCTCCCGGTTCCAGAAGAAGATGCACCTCCGCATAATGACGAAGCGGTTCAAAATGTCCCACGCCTTCCACCGGTGCGGCAATGGTTTCTTTGTATACGATATTGCCGGTTCCAAATTCTACTGCCACATGAAAACGCTCCCAGATCAGATGCTTCAGGATCTCGATCTGTACCTCGCCCATCAGCATGGCGTGGATCTCTCCCAGCTGCTCATCCCACATGATATGAAGCTGCGGTTCTTCCTCCTCCAGCTCCTTCAGGCTTTTCAGCATCCTGTGGGCGTCACAGCCCTCCGGAAGGATGATCTGATAATTCAGTACCGGTTCCAGCACCGGCATGGCAGAATCCGCCTCAATGCCAAGTCCCTCTCCCGGATATGTTTCGGTAAGACCTGTGACTGCACAGACGGTTCCTGCCTCTGCCTCTTTGAGCATTTCAAATTTTGCACCGGAATAGATACGGATCTGATCTGCCTTTTCCTCCCAGATCTCCTCTGCCGAAATACCATTTTTTCCTGCATTGGTCAGCGTCTCCTTGACCTTCAGTCTGCCGCCGGTGATCTTCATATAAGTGAGACGGTTTCCCTGATCATCTCTGGCGATCTTAAATATCCTGGCTCCGAATTCTGTGGGATAGGACGGTGCTGCCATGTAGGTCTCCATTCCATGGATAAAAGCATCTACTCCTTCCATCTTCAGGGCAGATCCAAAGAAGCAGGGAAAAAGCTTTCGCTCCAGGATCAGCTCTGCCACGTCCTTTTTTGCGATCGTTCCTGTTTCCAGGAAACTTTCCAGAAGGTTCTCCTCGCACATGGCAATATTTTCCAGAAAATCATCCGTACCATTTATTTTATCAGAAGCACCCTGCATTCCGGATATATTCTCTTTTTCTGCTTCACTGGCGTTGTCTTTCAGCTGCATTCCTTCAGCTGACGGAGATTTCCCGGAGTTATCCACAGGATTCTCCTTTTTCCCTGCTGCTTCTGCACCGGAGCATTCCAGTTCTCCACTAAAATCCACACAGCATCCGCTTAATTTCTTCTTCAGCTCCTCAAGAAGTCTTTCTCTGTCCGTTCCTTCCTGGTCCATTTTATTTACAAAAAGAAATGTTGGAATCTTGTACTGCGTCAGCAGTCTCCACAATGTCTGTGTATGCCCTTGCACCCCATCTGCTCCGTTGATCACCAGGATCGCATAATCCAGCACCTGCAGGGTACGCTCCATCTCAGCAGAAAAATCCACATGCCCCGGCGTATCCAGAAGTGTCACTTCCATATCCCCCATGTAAAAAACTGCCTGCTTTGAAAAAATGGTGATTCCTCTCTCCCTCTCAAGCTCATAGGTATCCAGATACGCATCCTTGTGATCGACTCTTCCGATTTTCCGGATCCTTCCGCATTTAAAAAGCAGGCCTTCCGATAATGTCGTCTTTCCTGCATCCACGTGGGCAAGCACGCCCAGGCTTATATGTCTGTGTTTTATATTCTGAGGTTTTTCTCCCATTGAAAATACCCCTTTCTGTTGTAATGATATCCAATATCATAACATAGAAAGGGGTATAAGTCGAATTTTGTTTCGGTCTGTGATTCAGGAATCCAGGTAGGCTTTCAGCTTCTCCAAATCCTTTTTCATATCTGCTCTTCCTGTCTGGTAGATCCGCTCCAGATTGCTCTCATCACGCTCGATCATCGCCGCCTGGATGGGACTGCTCGGACGGATGATATGGATACGCCCCTCTTTTTCCAGAGAAGCCAGTTCTTCCAGTGTTTCATTATAATGGATATGCCGTTCCTCCAGATCCTTCAGAAAAGCCGGATATTTATGTAATACTGCTTTCAGAAAAAGCTGCATCTTCGGGTTTGCTTTTTTTCGGTACTTCACATCTCTGGTAAGCACCACTACGTTTTTTTCGTATCCCCGGGAAAGCATCCATTTGACCGGGATCGGATCAGACACACCACCGTCCAGAAGTCTCTTTCCCCCAAGCATCACCGGCCGGGAGGCTACCGGGATCGATGCAGATGCACGCATCCATTCAATATCCTCCACATCTCCGTTGGGACATTCATGATACACCGGTTTTCCTGTATCCAGGTCCGTACACACCACTGTAAATTTCATGGGATTTTCCGCGTAGGTCTGACGGTCAAAAATATCCAGTTTCCAGGGCAGTTCATAATATCCGAATTCCCGGCTGTATACATCTCCTGTGGTGATCCAGTTCCGGATGCTTGCAAGTCTTTTATCCTTGCAGTACTTTTTATTATAGCGAAGAACTCTTCCGATCTGCCTGGACTTATAATTGCATCCAAAAACAGCTCCAGCCGATACGCCCACTGCACTGTCCGCGTAAATCTCATTTTCCATCAGAACATCGATCACACCGGCTGTATACAAGCCTCGCATACCGCCGCCCTCCATAACGATACTGAATTTTTTCAATTGTGTTTCTTCCATTTATTTGTCCTCTGTATTCTGTCTGGCAGACTCTGCTGCCCTTATGCTGTCATCTTTTATGTCCCATTTATTGTACTTCTTGAATTATATCTGTCTTTTCTGACATATATCTATATCCATTATCAGAATATCTTGGTTGTCCACCTGCTCATATCCCAGACTTCATTTACCACATCCTGGTAAAATTCCGGCTCATGGCAGATGAGAAGGATACTTCCGCGGTATTCCCTGAGAGCTTTTTTCAGCTCATCTTTTGCATCTACATCCAGATGATTGGTAGGCTCGTCCAGAAGAAGAATGTTGGTGTCACGGTTCACCAGCTTGCAAAGACGCACTTTTGCCTGCTCACCACCGCTTAAAACCCGTACCTGGCTCTCAATATGCTTGGTCGTCAGTCCGCATTTTGCCAGCGCGGAACGCACTTCATACTGGGAAAATGCCGGAAATTCCTGCCAGAGTTCTTCGATACAGGTAGTTCGATTCTCACCTTTAACTTCCTGCTCAAAATATCCGATCTCAAGGTTCTCGCCCTGCTCCACACTTCCGGAAAGAGGCTTGATCAGTCCGAGAAGACTCCGAAGAAGTGTTGTTTTTCCTATTCCATTGGTTCCCACCAGTGCGATCTTCTGTCCTCGCTCCATAGTAAAATTCAGCGGCTTGGAAAGCGGCTCATCATAACCGATCACAAGATCATGGGTCTCAAAAAGCATCTTTCCCGGTGTTCGGCCATAACGGAATTTGAACTCCGGCTTCGGCTTCTCTGCTGCCAGCTCGATCACATCCATCTTGTCCAGCTTTTTCTGACGGGACATAGCCATATTTCTTGTGGAAACACGTGCCTTATTCCTTGCCACGAAATCCTTCAGCTCACTGATCTCCTGCTGCTGTTTGCGGTAAGCAGCCTCCAGCTGTGCCTTCTTGACTGCATAGACCTCCTGGAAATGATCGTAATCTCCCACGTAACGGTTCAGTTCCTGATTTTCCATGTGATAGATAATGTTAACTACAGAATTCAGGAACGGAATATCATGTGAAATAAGGATAAAGGCATTCTCATAATCCAGAAGATATCTTTTCAGCCATGCAATATGCTCCTCATCCAGATAGTTGGTAGGCTCATCCAGAAGCAGGATATCTGGCTTCTCAAGAAGAAGCTTCGCAAGAAGTACCTTGGTTCGCTGTCCGCCGCTTAGATCCGTAACATCACGGTCAAGCCCCAGATCCAGAAGGCCCAGAGCTCTGGCAACCTCCTCCACCTTGGCATCGATCGCATAAAAATCGTGAAGTGTCAGTTCGTCCTGGATCGTTCCAAGCTCTTCCATCAGCCCATCCATCTCGTCAGGATCTGCGGTTCCCAGCCTGTCGCAGATCTCGTTCATCCGTTCCTCTTTTTTAAGAAGAGGATCAAAAGCGGATTTCAGCACCTGGCCGATGGTCATCCCCTTTTCCAGAACCGCATGCTGATCCAGATAGCCTGCGTGGACATTTTTTGCCCACTCTACCTTTCCCTCATCCGGCATCAGTTTTCCGGTCACGATGCTCATAAATGTGGACTTTCCTTCGCCATTGGCGCCTACAAGTCCGATATGTTCTCCCTTAAGAAGCCGGAAAGATACATCTTCGAAAATTGCTCTGTCTCCAAACCCGTGGGTCAGGTGTTCTACATTTAAAATACTCATTTGTTATATTCCTTTATCATTGTGGTTTTTGTGTTTTCCCGGAAGGGATTTTTAATAATGCTATAGTATTATACTTGATATTTTTCTCTGCTGTAAAGTCAAATCTCTGTATACACTGCGATCGGCTGACTGGCAGTTGCTGGTACACCGTTTTTATTTCATAATGATCTTCTTCAGTTTTTCCAGGTCGTCCGTATCAGGATGAGACAAAGCACAGTCAAAATTTTTGATCAACAGATCAAGATTCGCAGGGTGTTCCGGATTTTCTTTCATTTTTATATATCGTTCACGCACAGACTGGGGCATCTTTCCCTGACACATATACTCTCCGATAACAACATTACCCGGAGCAACAGACTGTCTGACCTGACCGAGAACCTTTTCAAAATATGCCGCACTTGCACCAAAACCGGCTGTTCCAAACAGAAAAATCTTCTTCCCTTTTAATTTGGATAACAATTCCAGGGTCTTCTTATCTGCATTCCCTTTGTCCGTCCAAAATCCGATATACAGCAGATCGGATCCAGGTACCTGTGATCCGGTCTCCCCAAAGTGATCACACTTATCTTTTGGCAGCACTTCATAGATCGCCTCAGCCAACTTTTTTGTATTACCGGTTAAGCTGCTGAATACTATTGAATAATTTTCCATCTTCCTACCTCATTATCTTCTGTAAAAATCCTGATCTCATTTATTATGCCATCTGATCTCACCATTTAATATGATCGGATAACGGATCAGCTTGTCTGAATCAAGGTTTTCCGCATACATATCTACTGCTGTTATCTGATGATTATCATATGTGGTGTAATAATAGATTCCCTTTGTCGTGTTGCAGCATGAAGTATAGATCGTGATCTCATATGCGCCATCTGATACCTCACAGCATCCCCGCTGCTGATCAACAGAGCCTAAAATATGGAAAAACTGGCTGACACTTTCGTTTTCCCCATCTCCGGATATTGCATTTAGTTTTGTAAATGCAACCTTTACAAATCTTGACTGGCTTGAAAGATCTCCCGGAATTCCCATTCCGCCCATTCCTCTGCTGTATGGATCCAGCTCCAGCACTCCTGCAAATGTACTTTCCGGCTGCTTTCTGGATACACCTGCAAAATTGTTAAGTGCAAACATCTGACCGGGGAATGGAGGATTATTTGTAAGTACGCCAACAGGATCATCATAGATGTGCATTCCGTCTTTCATGGATTCTACAACGATGCATTCCTCCTTGTCTGCGATCATCCAGTGAAGCTGTGCAGTTGGAAGCTGTTCACTGAAGGGTGTTCCCATAAGCTTCATATTGGAAAGCATCCTCCTTGCTTCAGCCACCGAAGCACATTGGGTAAGGATCCATGGAATAAATTCATATTGCGCCACCTGGATAAGATCCTTATCTGCCTCTGTCACTTCATCTGCATATGCCGCATTCCCCACAAAGTTAAGTCCTGCCATACCCAGTCCCTTTTCATTAGCCGCATCATAATAAAGCGGATAATCTCCTGCTACAAATGCCATTCCTATGAGAGCATAATGTGTTTTTGATTTTCCTGCATATCGAAAATCGAACTCATAATTTCTTGGAGTTATGGTCACCTCTTCCCCATAGGAAAACTCATAGTCAAGAGTTCTTCCCATATAAAAATCCTTTGTCTGATAAGTTGCTGCTGTACACATAGATCTACACCTCTTTCTTACAATAATCCTGCAAATAATCTCAT
Source organism: Ruminococcus sp. AF20-12LB (assembly GCF_003478985.1). Classification (NCBI taxonomy): domain Bacteria; kingdom Bacillati; phylum Bacillota; class Clostridia; order Eubacteriales; family Oscillospiraceae; genus Ruminococcus; species Ruminococcus sp. AF20-12LB. The sequence continues at coordinate 159,469 of NZ_QUGH01000006.1, forward strand.
GAAAAGCTGTCCAAGACGAAGATATGCACTACGTCCTGTCCGGTATTGTTCTGTTACTTCCCGACATTCCTGCATTGTTTCTTCCAGATCATTTCTTATGGATAACACAGCCGGACTGTCTGCCATAAAGCATCCGTTTTCAAAATGATGATAAAGACTTCTGTAATCCAGATTTATGGTTCCGCAGGTTGCCATACAGTCATCTGCCACACTCATCTTGGCGTGGCAGAAGCCAGGTGTCCACTCATAGATCCGCACTCCATTTTTAACCAGTCCATGATAAAAAGAACGTGTGACACTGTAAATCATTTTTTTATCCGGGATTCCCGGTGTAATGATCCTTACATCAACTCCCCTCTTTGCAGCAAGGCACAGAGCATGTGTCATTTCATCCGTAATGATCAGATATGGCGTCATAAACCAGCAGTATTTTTCTGCTTTGTTGACCATGCTGATATAAACTTCCTCTCCTACCTGTTCATCATCCATTGGACTATCTGCATAAGGCTGTACAAATCCGGTCTGAGCTGCCTTATATTCTGATCTTATAAAATATTTGCTGAAATCCTCATTATTATTCCTGTCATTGGCTGCATTCCACATTTCAAGGAATGTTGCTGTCAGCGACTGAACTGCATCGCCTTCAAGACGGATCCCGGTATCCTTCCATTGTCCGTAAGGATTGGTGTAATTAAAATATTCATTTGCCAGATTATAGCCGCCTGTGAAAGCTACTTTTCCATCGATCACTGTTATTTTTCGATGATCACGGTTGTTCAGAAATACATTCAGCCCCGGCATAAATGGATTAAATACCCGGCAGTGGATTCCGATCTGCTCCATCTTTTTTACGAAATCCGTATTAATAAATCCAATAGATCCCATATCATCATAAAATACTCGCACTTCCACGCCTGCCTGCACACGCTCCTCCAGTACTTTCTGGATCTTTTTCCAGGCCTCTGCATCTTCTATCGCATGATATTCCATAAAAATAAACTTTTCAGCCTTTGACAATGCCAATAATTGTGCTTCTAATCCCTTTACCGCCTCATCATAATAAACAATATCCGTGTTCTGGTATACGGGATAACCTGCGTTTTTCCAAATATACTCACTGATATTTCCTGCTTTGGGGATTTTGTTTTTGATATTTTCCAGTTTTTCCCGATTGTCCGGCAGAAACGGCAGAAGCTTTCTGTCGATGTCCGCATATCGTTCTCGCATTTTATGGGTTCCGCCATTTAATCCGATGAGCAGATATAATGCTACACCCATGATCGGAAACACAAGTATCAGAATGATCCATGGCATTTTCATGGAAGAGGTCTGATCGGATGCATATAGTGCCAGAACCAGAATTCCTGCAAAGACTCTGGTCAGCAGATTAACGATCTCCGCATACTCATTCAGCCTTGTGATCATGATAATGATAAAAGCTGCTTCCAATAAAATACAAAGCACCGAAAAGCATAATCGAATGACACCGTTTTTCGTTTTTGCTCTGCCCTCCAATGTATCCTGCTTCATAAAACCGCCCCTTTCTGCATTGAATGGGAATTTCCTGTTGTGCGTAAGCCTAACTGAATATTCCTGTTGCGTAATAAAATCAGCAATTATCTTCTATACTGCAAACAGCGCAGCTCTGACCTGCTGATTCTTTGTCCACTGTAATAAAAAATGAAATATGAAGAAAGCCCTGGAAGCTGCAACTTCGAGGGCTTTTGCTTTTTTTGTTATAAACACTTTAATTCTTTTTTGCCTGCGAGCATTATATCATATGCGATTTTTCTTCGCAATATACTCTGTATACTTTTTAAGGTGTTTCTGCTTTTACTGAACTCTTTGCTTCTATCATTGCAATAACTTTCTCCGCTGGATATAACAAAAAAGACCTTCTGCAACCTCAACGGAGAGATTTCCATGATAGAACAGCTCATTGCCGAAGCAACAGAATGTGATTTCAAAGTTGCTCTCGAAACGAATAAGCCAAAAACTGGTTAAAAAACACCCCTTTGATTTTCCAACGAGGCTTGTGACTATTGCAAGTCAACAAAATGCTTGTTTCTACACCCCTTGACCTTTCTTTCTTGTTTATAATGAGAAAGAAAGAAAAAGAAAGGAAAGGCAACCTTTTCAAATCTGGATCGAACTGACAGAAGAGATTATCCAGAGGATGCAATCAGAGAATCTTTACTGAACAGCATTGTTCACCGTGATTACTCTTTCAGCGGAAGCAATCTGGTCAATGTCTATGAGGATAGAATCGAATTTGTCTCTCTTGGAGGTCTTGTATCCGGTCTGGAACTGGAATCCATTTTCTTGGGTGTTTCATAATCGAGAAATCCGAACCTTGCGGCTGTCTTCTCCAGGATGAGATTGATTGAAAGTTATGGCACAGAAATCGAAAAAATTGAATGTGCATATAAGAATTGACCATCCCCGCCAGAGTTTGAAACGGCAAAAGGTGTTTTCCGCGTAACACTTCCCAACAGGAATGAGCAGCCGGAAACGAATGTCCGGATATCTGATAAAGCGGACAAAGATATTTCACTGAATGAACAGAAATTACTCATTCTTCAATATACACTGGAAAACGGCAGTGTTACAAGAAAAGAAGTTGAAGATTTGATTGGTGCAGAAACAACAAAGGCTTTCCGGTTGCTTAAGGAACTTTGCAAAGCTGGCAAACTTGAGCAAAAAGGAAGCGGCAGGTTGAGCACCTACATTTCCAAATAAAATCATTGTACAAAGGAATATCTCGACAATGAAATCAACTTTATGAGCTAGGTAAAAAATAAACGGTCTGAATCCCATGCTATGCACAGAACTCAGGCCGTTTAGCTTTTGTTCATCTTCCCATCTCATTTCCAACTCGTCCAAAAGCGAATGCCTTTTAGATTTTCTTCGCAATCGTAGACAGCTCCGAAAAAGAGCCTCATGACGGTGAAGAAAAAATCCAGAGCTGTGTTTCTTTCCACTTAGCCTTCGTTAGTTTCTTTCTGTCCCGAACACACCTTTTACCTGAATTCTGAAATCCAGCTTGTTGTTGGTCAATCCCTGCATGAGCTACACATTCTTATATCTGGGCAGGAAGATTTGACTGATAGACTGAATATCTTGCTCATTAATACAATGAGCCGTCATGAACTTTTTCGTCATATGGGGCTTTATATCTGACAGTACCTGTGACATAGAATCCTTTTTTTCTTCTATCACTCATCTATATTTTCCTATCATTGGTCAGTCAGTGACTTGCTCCCACTGGGCCCAAAAGCATTTTGCTGGAGCTGTCATATTCTTTTCCAGTGAGTTCAGACCGAACAATATCATCATTCAACATTTTAATAAATGCCGCTGCCTCTTTTTGTGAAGAAATCACAATATGATCTTCTTCAAACTTGAACATAGTTTTGTAGCGAGAATGCTTTTTCAGATTCTCTAACAAATCGTTCTTTTTCATCTGCAAAACAGGCGAATTTTTTGCCTTTAATAACTTCTTTGCATTTGTCAACTTACTTTTATTTTCAAACGCAACAAACTTTTCAAGGCTATCTACAATATCCAGATCGCGAATAATCTCAATCGTCTTCTGTGCCCCCGCTCGTATGTATTGCTCAAATCCAAAAAATCTCTGCATAAGATCCATTTTTGCCGTAACAACACTTGAAGAAAAGATAATTACATCTGCTCGTGAATCTATCTGCACAATATCGCTATCAATTTCATCGTATGTATCACCAACAAATAGGGCTATAATATTTTTACTTCGATCAATTCTTGATACAGAGTATATATGTTGATAAACCCAAAAGTACTTGTCATTCAAATTGATTCTAAAAAGAAATCCAGACAGTTTATTTCTATCGCTTTCCGAGTAGTACTCCGTACGCTTTTCAGCATCATCAAGAAAAGTAAAGGGTCTATAGTTCTCTATCAGACTAATCTCATAAAATTCTTTCTTATTGTCTGCAATATTTTCTGATGTATCAAATTCGGCATCATCTGCAAGATAGGTACAATTGATAAAACCTGCCACCTTATCTTTTGTGCTAGAAAGCAACTTATCTGTTGCTCTGATTTTTTTGGTTTGATATCCACTTTCATCGCGTAGGCAGGCATATATTTCAATACCGCAAACTGAACCAGAAAACATTATCGACTTAATCGATGCCTGAATTTCTTCCTTGGTCATTTGTTCATCTCCTTCATGTAGAGGACTGTATCATTAATCACTTTATATTCTACTGTACTAGGATTTTTTAAAAACCTGCCTTTAACTACAGCCAAACAAATTTCATTATTAAAGTCAGGATTGCTCTTAAAAGTAATCTCATAGACTCGGTATCCTAAAATTGCCAATACAGGATTCGCATAGTACAAATGTGTTTTGCTTAGCAGCGCACACATCATAACCACAATGATAAGGAATGTTACCGCTCCTTGAATCGTTCCTACATCATCAATCAAAAGCGGGATAATCATTGTCATAAAGAAATTCAAACTTGCGTCCTCTTTTTCTACGAAGGAAGAAAGCTGATACCCTTGTTTCTTATCAGTCCATCTAAAGGCTGTAAAAGAAATAAAAGATATGATTGCTGCTAAAATCCATGTAGCACATAACAAAAACACAACAATCAGCACATTATTAAGGCGAACAAATTCTCCCCAATATGACTGATTTTCAGCAAGTTCGCTGACGGGGGTAAATTTGAAATTGCGTACAATAGTCAAAAAAGCCAATGGACTCAATGATTGCAGCATTAACTTATGTTTCAAGCTTAAATTCATTGGCACACCTCCATAAAGCTTACAGTTCAACAAATATCCTTTTGAATACCAGTGAAGTAAATATATCCTCTACTTGTTTAGCCAATTCTTTCGAATGAATCCGTGCCCCCAGCTCGATATTTCCTTCCTGTCCATGATATGAAAGGTTTGCAGATGTAATCAGCGTATCCGTTTGATCAACAGAAATTACCTTTGCATGAAGAGCAGACATTTTATCTTCCTGTTTTGGATAGTTATAAATTCGCAGAAATTTTCCCTTATAGCAGCATAAACGGTCAAAAGCCTTCTGACTCTCAATGTCATTCACAAAAAATTTCACGAGAACGCCTTCTTGGCTCTTTTGAATTACACAATCGACTAACTCGGCAAAATAATCCGAGAGGGAGTACCCAGTAATTAGAATGCTCTTCCTAGCTCCCATAAGCATTTCTCTTACGGTAACCTTTGTCGGTTTTGTTTTCAACGCAAAAGAAGGTGGCGCTGTAACAACTAATTCAGCGCTATCATCGTTACTTTGGGCAGTCGCTGAAACCATAGCAAGAATTTCATGAGCTTCTTTTTCAGAAAGAGATGGATATCTCTTTTGAATAGCTCTAATAGACTCATTTCCACCAGATATAGCATCTGTGAGAATTTTGTTTAACAAAATATCTAAGCTTATACTTCCAGTTGACATAGTTCTTCCACCAAAGTTTTAAAATAAGACTGATTTTCTCTTCCGTCAATAGGCACAATTAGTCCGCGATCCAACATGCGATTTCCATTCTCGCAAGCTGTTTCTGAGATCATACAGCAGGAATGGCACGCCGCGCCATTTGAATTATTACCAGCAGGCACATTGTTAAGGCATTCCGGATCATTTGTGCAAACCAGTGCTTCCTGGAAAGCGTCTTTCATCAAAACAATAAGCTGATCAATATTTCCTAATTCTACAAGTCCACCAAGTGAGCCTTCTTTATCGGCACTTCCGGTATAGAGCAACACGCCAGACATATCATCCCCAAAATAAATACGCTCACGAATAGCGGATGAAGAGTACCCCGAGGACATTGACATCTGCTTAATCAACAAATGTGCGAATGTATGCATCAGGACATACCTTGCATCTCGTAATGTGGTAACAGTCCATTCTTTAGATTCACAGAATTCCTTATAACACTGCGCATATTTCTGAGAAAGTGCTCCCAGTTCTGGATCTCTCAACCACGCATCAATACTATCCCTATTAAACTCAATAAAGACACCTTCACCGTGCACTTCTGCAGCAGGAAGCCATTTTTCAGTCTTACCCTTATTTAGATAAACGATATTTGTCTGCTCATCGGCATCTGGATCCGGAGCATCTACACGGGTGAAGCCAAGCAGCACTCTCACTTCTCTTAATCGTGTAATGCGAATGACTCTCTTAAAATACGGGAGCAGATAATCCGGAAGCGGATCCTCCTCAGCCTTAAAATGTTTTTTGTTGGAGGCGTACACAGGATCTGCGTGATGCGTAATGGCGTTATATTCCATCTGCTTAATCTCTGTGAACTCTTTGATGTTCTGTCTTCTGCGCAATAAAGCTGCATCAAATTCTTCTCTTGTAAATGCAGAGAAATATTTTTGATACACTTTGTCTAATCCCATCTCTCCAAAATCTTCTTCATAGCTGTCAATTAAGCGCAAATGCTCATCAATCAAGTTATAAAGCGGATTGATCCAAGGTGGAATGGATATGGCACTTCTCATTACTGGAAAATACACATTCGACGCGCCACGCTGAGAAGGAATCATTTCCTTATCGCATTTTTCATTTTTATGATTTAGCCGGAACGGATGATGTCCGGAACATTTCATACCTTCAAAATTCTCATGCTGCGTTGCGCCGCTCATACTCCGTCGTGCCCCACAGGAACATTCAACCCACATATCTGCAAGCGTTGATGTATTGCCAGTTGAATACATCCTCATCGTACCTTTGCAGGTTGTATTGCCACCGTGAACCCACCAGCTCCAAGGGAAATCATCCATATGGCCGTTCTCACAAATAGTAATAAAACGAGAAGGATAAGCCTGTCTATGACATTCCGGACAAGTTACACCAAACTTCAGATATCGATCTAGGTCAAAATTCTCTCTTAAATCAAATATTCTCCCACATTTCACATTGGAACAAACATGCATATAAGGGAATGAGACCACAGGAATATCTCCGCTATAAGAAGTCCGTGGCATATAAAAGCAGTCAACGCCCAGATATGAGGCCAATCTGCCATCTATAATTTTCTTTCCTTTTTCCTTCCAATAGTTCAAGTCCAGAACCGTGACGGAATCTTTCACGGCATCCACAATAGAACCTGGACCAAATGTAGTTATCAACTGATTAGGACGAATCTCACCTAATTTATTATTATCAAACATAGGCTTTTAGTCCTCCGTGTAATAGAACATATTTGCTGCACTCTCAACATCACGCATAGAACGAAGAGTCGGCTTTTCAAGATCAGTACAAACTTCGCCATAAGTGTTCATTAGGCGATTATACGTTTTAGTTGTATAGACATAGTATCTAAGTTCCTTGGATTGAGTTGCCAGCAGTTTCCAATTGCTTACAAAATCATCAATCTCATGTTCGGCATCTGCCTTAGCAGAAGGCTTGATGATGTTCAATCGATTCATGATAAGAGCCTTCACTTCATTAAGCTGCTCATCGGTTAGCTTATCAATAGCTGCTGCTCCATCATTGCTTGCAAATTCCGGATAATGCAAACGAATTGCAGAAATAACCAGCGCATGCAGCACGCGATCTCTTGCACGTGCAGAAAACGGTGTCGCTGTTGTGCCTTCAACAAAACGATATAGCTGAGCATGATAACCGGTAAAATTCTCATAATGCGACAAGTCGCGGGGGCGATAAGGGTTATATAAAGTGACTACTAAGCCTGGATAAGAACGTCCAATACGGCTAGTTGCCTGAATATATTCGGAGTTCTGCTTCGGTTGACCAGTTACCACCATGAGACCAAGCCGATCCACATCCATACCAACAGCAATCATATTAGTTGCAATTGCCGTATCTAGGCAATTTCTATCTGTATATGGAGTTTCCAACTGACTTAGTTTCTTCGGAATGTCATAAGAAGACATGCGAGAAGTAATTTCAACCTTATGATTAAGGAAACGCTGCCTACTCATTCCATATTTTTTCTTAATACGTTGAATTCTGTCAGGAATATCATCCTGTAATAATCGAACGGCACCGCCGAGTTCTCGAATACTGTTATAATACCCAACAAGGGTATAGTAAGGGTCAATAACATCCTTGTACTCATCATCCAGCGAAAGATTATACGCACTTTGAAGGATAATCGAATATACACGCAGCAAAGCTGTCTTTACAGACTGGCCTGGTGCGCAGACACCAACGTATCTTCTAAACGGATCTTGTTCAACCGGTACCTCACGAATATAGAAACTGTCACCGATTTCAAACCCATTTGGTGGAAATTGCGCAGTTACTTTTCTGCCATATAAGCATTTTGTCTGCTCAGCAGCATTTTTGATAGTTGCCGTAGAAACAACATACTTTGGCTTGATTTTCTTACCTCCAATCGTGTAGGAACACAGATCTTCAATAACTGTTTCATATGCACCGTATACGGTTCCCAGAGGTCCTGTGATAAGATGCAGCTCATCTTGGATAATCAGCTCCGGCGGAAGGAATGGTTTAATCGATCTAAGCGTAGCTGTGGGTAACTCTTCTGTACGAGTATGCCGAGCATGGTCCGCTCCAATAGCAACATAGCCATCGCGACTGCAAATTCTATCAACGCGACCAAACAGAGCATTTGTATTCACATCCCACGGAAGGCGGGCAAACTTATCAACTGTTGACAGAATAATGGTCGGGCACTTAGCATAAATTTCTTCATCTACCAGATAAACCGGGATTTTCATCTTATTGCTGGGTTTATACCTATAGAACATGCATTTATCATCCGAACAATAGATGCTAACCGATTTTGTAGGAATATCTATATAAAAATTTTCCTCTGTAAGTGGCTTCCCACAGAATGGACATGTAAGCAGCTGTTTGTAGATAGAGTTTTTCTTGCTTCTTGCTGTTCTTGTTTTAGCTGGATCCTCCGGATCTTCTTCCAATTCTTTAAAGGTGTTCGGAGTCACAGTACCACCAACCCAGAAACCAATACTGATGGGTTCTTTTCCGTATTTCGGATATTCTTTTTGCCGGATCAGTTCCGCGGCCAAAATCATCTTGGTGATACGGTCTCTCTGCTGTGTAGTGAGCAGGCGCAAAGTATATCGCAAAATTGCAGTTACACCGCCGTCACGATTGTATTCATCACTCTCGTTAGTGCGCAGTCTTCTATTAGCAATAACAAATGCCATAAGGCCCAGATATGCCTCGGTCTTGCCTCCACCAGTGGGAAAGTAGAGAAGATCCACGACTTCACGGTTATCATGCTCCGGATCTACAATACCTTTCAGATTCATGAGAATAAAAGCAATCTGGAAAGGTCTCCAGCCAAAATTATTGGAAGGATTGCGAGGATCTACAAAATCCCTAAAGGCACACTCGATACCGGCTCCATGCTTCTTAGAGAAATTCATAATATTTCTCTGAAGAATCATGGAACGATTCATAAAGCAAAAGGCATCAAACGAAATATCATCCTCTACTAGTAGCTGAATGCCCGCGCGGATTCTTCCAAGAGCTTCTATACATTTATTTATTACTGTGTCGCCAATTTCTTTCTTGAACTTAGCATCATCCATTTTTGAATCATGAACCAATTTTTTCTGAATCCAATTCTCATAGGAGTCCGCCAAGACATTCAGCCGGTTAATGATGTCATCTTTTTTCTTTGCAACAGAAAGAGTTCTCATAGAGAAGAAGAACGGGTCAAATCCTTCCAAAGCAGCACTAACACCTGGAAATTCGTACTCTGGAATAAATGTCGATACAATTTCAGAAGCACGTCCATTTTTATTGGCTTTCCAAGTTGCTGCGCAACCACGTCCCCTTCCTAAAATAGGTCGCTGGGCAAAGTAAAATTCATCGACGGCAAGGATTTTTCTGCATATGTGTTCTGCCACGAAGATATCCATTTTGTCATGGGAATAGGCACGCAAGTTGACTTGGAACATCATTCCAGCAATATCACTCTCAGGATTTTTGCGCTTGTTGATAACATAAGCTGTTACCAAGGTATACCCCTGCTTGAGGCCGATTTTAGAAATATATAAAATAACATTTGAATCACAGACCAAAGGGTATTCTTTGTTCTTACTAAACTCTTGCAGATCAATAACAACTGTCTCTTTCTGCGGATGACGTGTATACGTGCTTACATCAACTTTTTTTCCCTCTTTGTTAGTGGTTTTATCAGAAGCTTTGGTGTAATCGCCCCAAGTCACATCCACATTGAAAGATTTTGTACTACTTTCTAGGTAAAAGCTGATGCCAATGGAAAACGGTGTTTTAAATCGATTTGTAAAGACCGGCTCATTATCATCGTCTTCGCCCGCAGTATAATCTGCATCCCCTTCGAAAGAAACATCTCCATCGACTTCCTGCTCATTCGAATCATTTTCACTGGTTTGTGGCGCAAGCATACCCACGATATATTCAAAGCGCGGGTTTTGATTCAGTATTTCATTTTCACTACTCGGTCCCAACAAGTCTTTCTTTAACATTTCTATGACTTCTTGGCGAACCTCAGCAAACTTAAATCTATCTGCCATGTGGTGCCTCCTGTTAAAATTTAAGGACAATGTTAATCAGAAGCAATGGATTGATTTCCTGAGACTGATTAAATCGATCAATTTCAGCCTGCGCCTCGTCTTGAATCTCTTTTCTGCGCTTAGGCAGGTCGTGTTGCAGCTTATCCATTTTTTTCTTCGCTTCAGCCGCTTTTTTTCGGATATCCTTTTTTTCCAGCGTGTCAGTAGCCGCCATTTCAGCAAGTATGTACTCCTCAACTTCTTTTTGAGCATCAGTAAGCTGAACATGAAGCTGTTCTTGTTGGACATTGACCCAGTTTTCAATCTTCTTCTTGTTATATGCGATAGTAGGGGCTACAGTTTTATCATGCTGATCCTGAACTTCTGAAATCAAGCGAGCATAAATCCGGTGAAAATAAGATTGTTCTTCTTCTGTCGGTTTAAAATAGCGAACATCCGAATCATTAGCCTCCTCCAATGCGGAAACAATCTCATCTTCAGTAAAATTGATATACTCACCATTTTCATCACAAAGTAGTAAAACTGGGAAGAGGAGTTTTGTATTGTCCATGAATGCTCCAAGAAACAAAACGCCATGTGAACCAAATATCTTTTCACCCCAGTTGTCGATTTTCCAGTAATGTAGCTTGTGATCCACTTCTGGTTCTTCAAACTGGTTCCAATATTCAACATCACGTAGATATTTATCGATATCAGCCTTGGTCTTTTCCAACGCTTGCCCCTTCGCCTCTCTACTTTCTGTAAGCAGAATTGAGCGAAGTTCTGCTGCATGAGCATTCTTCCTTGCATCTAGCTGCCTGTTCAAAACTGCAAATGCTTTCCTTACCGCAGTGATATTCTTACAATTCTGGTAAATATCCAGAATACGCTTTTCAAAACTCACACCAGATTCAAGTGCGCCCAGCGCAACATCCGATGCACCAAACACGCCCTCGAACAGTTCAAACTTCTTAGAAAGGATATCATATACTCTGCGATCTGCTTCATTGTCCGTATTCAACAGATTGATTGCTACCACATCGTGAGTTTGTCCATAGCGATGACAACGTCCAATTCTCTGCTCAATTTTCTGCGGATTCCAAGGCAAGTCATAGTTGATAATTGTGTTACAAAACTGTAGATTTAGACCTTCTGAACCAGCATCTGTAACAATCAAAATCTTGGCATGACTCTTGAAATAATCGACAATTGCGTGCTTATATTCCACACTTCTGCCATAGTTTGTTTTACCAAAATTCTTGACCTGCCATGTTCGAAAGATTTCCTTCGTCATAGCATCATCAAAGTCACCATTAAAGAGAAGGATATCTTCCTCGCTATAGCCAGATCTTCTTAGTTCTGCGGCTATATATTTCTGTGTTCGCTTAGACTCTGTAAAGACAACAGCCTTCTGATTCAATCCCTCAGAAATCTGGTGGTCAAATGCAGATTTCAGTGCTTCCCTCAACGCGGCGATCTTTGCATTCGTCTTTATAGCCCTTGCCATTTCAAGAATATGTCTTACAATCTTGAGCTCAGCCTGAATAGCCTGTTTCTTCTCTGCTGTTTCTTCATCATCGTATTCGTTGAAACCATCCTCATCGATTTCATCTTCTACAAACCCCCAGAACAAATCGAAGCCCTCCTGGGCATAAGCAGATTTAGTACCTTCATAGAGTTTTTCAAGACGTTTTTCTAATACTTCAAAGGTCTCTATCAAAGCAAAGCTAGAAGATGCAAGCAACTTTCGAATAACAAGAATAATCAGCCCACGATTCGCATTCGGAATAGAATACAGCGGATCACGACGCAGAAAATCATTGGTCACATCATAGAGTTCTTTTTCTTCTGCACTCAAATGGAAATCGACCGTAATACAGGTTCTCTTGCTGAAGGCCATGTATTTTCCGACATCGCGTCGAAGGGTGCGATATAACACTGGAAGAAGTTCCTGTTTCAATTCCTCATAATCACAGCCATCCACAAATCGACGGTTGAAAACCTTTTCTGACCCGAAAATACGTGGATCGATAAAGGAAACCAGTCCATGAAGATCTGTAAGGGAATTCTGTAATGGCGTAGCAGTCAAAAGAATTTTAGGAATCCCATGTGTCAAATCATATAGATTTTTTGCCCGCTTTGTGCCATGAAAAACATTCCGCAGATTATGAGCCTCATCAATAATCAGGAAGTCCCATTTGACATGGGGAAAACGCTTAATTAGTTTCGATGAATAATCATAAGAAGCAATGACAATACTAACCTCATCTGCGTTTCCAAGGTGAGTTTGCACATTGGCAAGATCATGCTCAACCGTGTACCGATCCAGAATAACAGCTTGGCGTCCAAACTTCTCCAAAAGCTCTACTTCCCATTGTTTTCTCAAAGTAGCAGGAAGCGAAATCAGCACTTTTTTTGCTCCGTTGTCCAGAATATAATTAAGCACCAACCCAGCCTCGATTGTTTTTCCCAGACCAACCTCATCTGCCAGAATGATGCCACCTGTCTTTAATGCTTGAATGGCCGCACAAAAGGCATTGACCTGATGGGGATTTGGCTCAATATCCGCATTCAGTAGACATTCAAATGGAGCCTTGGCCAATTGTTGCTTCTTATACCAGCTATATTGTTCAAGTAGGAGATTGCTTTCCATCGATACCCTCCTTACTTAATTCATTGGCGATTCCTTCTGCGATGCCTTTAGCCATTAACGTAGGAACGGCATTGCCTATCTGTACAAATTGAGCCGTTCTCGGGCCTTCAAAGAAATAATCATCCGGAAACGATTGGATGCGAGCGGCCTCCCGGACAGTAATCGAACGGTGTTGCTCAATATCCGGATGAATAAAGTAATGTCCATCTTTTGAGATATGAGCCAACATGGTGTGGCAGTACGCCTCGTCTCCCTCTACAACTTTAAATCGATCCAGAAACGATTTTCGGTTTTTGTGTGTCTTCAGTTCATCCGGCAAATCATTATAGTTCAGACGTTTGTGCCCATCATTCCAGAGTTCAATTGTACGCCGATAAATCTCAATGTCCCTGTCTTTATTGGGTCTTGCGCAATGATGCGTCAGAATGTCAGAATCCTTGCGGATTCCAGTGCTTCTTAAATAATCGCTGAAATCATCTGATCTGTATTCACCCGATTTCCCTCCTGGCTGCAACGCTGGCAGATCACTGAGAATATCGTTAACCGTAGCATCCGCTATTGTCTGCTCAAACTGCGGATAAGAAAGCCCGCTATTCTTCAGCCACCCGACAATGATCATTCTTCTTCGGTTTTGCAGCACACCAAAATTCTTTGAATTTTGCTCATGGCATTCAATCTCATAGCCAACGGAACGCAGCGCTTCCTGGACTTTCAGCCAGGTTGCACCACTGTTTGCTGACTTGATTCCCATAACATTCTCAAAAACGAACATCTTTGGATGATATTTCTGAAGGAATCTCGCATACAACTTATAGAGATCATTTCTAGGATCCGCTGACATCGGTGTTTCCATATGCTTGCTTTGCGCCCTTCCCACCAAAGAATATGCCTGGCAAGGCGGTCCACCAATAATGACATCTACTTGCTTGATGCCTCTTTGCGTAAGGATCCTATCTATATTTTCAAATAACCTTGGAAGAGTTTCATTTGACATCGTTTCACAAAATACGGATTGTAGCTGCTCCTCGGGAATATGTTGCAGAAATTCGTCGCGGGTGATTTTTCCGCTAATATAATCCTTGTAGATATCAAGTTTTCCTTGTGCTTTGAGATAATAGTATCCCGTTCGTGTTTCCAATGTTTGAGCAGCATATGGGTTCATCTCCACATGCGCTACAGGTGAAAAGCCCGCTTGGATGAAGCCTTCGGACAATCCACCAGCTCCTGCAAATAAATCTATAAAATTGTAAGAGCCTGTTGTGGCGTTGATACGTTCCATGATGAACCCCTATCTGTGTAATTAATTTAGTCTTCAAACACACCGTCTGTGTCAAAAATATGGTCTAACTCATCCGTACTGATTGCGGCAAGCACCTTATTGCGGATACTGCCTTTTGCAAGATCTAACCGCTTAAAGCGATTTTCTCCTGCTGCGTCTTTTCCAATACGTATCAGCTGCACTCTGCCAATTCTTGGTTCATTTGCAGCATAGTTTGCAAGTCCCTTAGCTTTGCCCAAGTTATCCTTGAAATCCGGATTGTGAGGTTCCAAAATATCAACGATGTACTTGAGAATTGGATCTTGGCGAACAATGATGAAATCCGGATAAAGCTCCTTACATTTCCCGTCCATTTCATAAGGCATCCGCAGTGACCAAGACTGTCGGGACGGATTACGCAGCCAGCAAACATAATCCTCTCGTTTTTGCTCTTCTGCCAAAACAGCCTGTTCCCAGCCATTCAACTTAATTTTTGCTATTCCATCTGCATTGGCAAAAAGATGATCCGTGTACTTTATTCCATCTGCTTCAACCTTGGCACTGATTGTCTCCGGAAGAGTAAAGTTGTGCTTACTGATTTCATCGCCGTTAGCAACAATATCGCTATACTGCTTTTGACACTTCTCCGGTTTAGCTACAATATATTTACGATACTGGTCGTTCAATTCATGGAACTTCTTCTCAGCGTATTTATTTAATTCCGCAATACACTCGCTGTCGAATGCGAACAGAATACAATCCACCTTAAAGGCGTTCGGATTGTCGAAGTCGATATATTTACGCCCATATGCCAAGTGGAAACCACATCCACCCATTTTTGCGTCTGCTACTCTTAGCTGACGATCAAGGTCAGACTCGGATGCAGTAAACATATCTATCTGGTTATCGCTTTGTATTTTCTCACCGAAAACATCGAATATCTGAACAGACAGTTTCATCTCCATGACTTGCTTTGTAAGCTCGTCATATTTTCCAGCATCATGCAAACCGTTCACATAGTTGCGGATAAGTTCAGCAACATCGTTTTTCACATCCTCAGCCGCCGTAATACAGATATTGAACTGCGATAACAGCCCTGCCAAGCTCATCAAAGACTTCAAATAACTATTGATTTTTACCGCACGGACGATATAAGTCAGATATCCCTGTTCATTGATGAACTTTGTAATTCCTTCACGATCTATTGTTGGAAGCATCGACATCTGCGATACAGCCGGTGTTAGCACTGGCTGCTCTTTTTTCTCAGATTGGTCACCTTCACTGGTTCTCTCAATTTCTTGACCTGCATGCACATCGTTTCTAGGCACTGTTTCCAGTGGAATCGTCTGGTGTTGTCCTTCTGCGGGAAGTTCTGAATCTACTCTACCTTGGTTCACTGCCACAACTCCAGAATTTGGCATATCGCCAACTGCTGTGGAAGATGCCACAGCAGGCTCTTCTTGGAAGCCATTCGGATAATCAAATATGCTCAACTGCCCCACCGTCAGTTTTTGCGTTTTCTTTCGCTGGTTGTGAACCGACCATGTATCATAGTTCTGCTCCTCAAGAGATTCACCATCGACAACTGTCGGAATCTCTCCACCTTCGGTTGCCTGCAATTCATCAATAACCTTTTGGACGGTATCCTGGTTGAAATACGGAAGGAATAGCCGCACATCATTTAAGGAGTCATCCACGAGAACATGACACTGAAGCGGTGTACGAACCATACGTCCGAGCAGCTGCGCAATATAGGTTGCGTCTTCCGCTCGCCGGAAGGACATCATAGTTTCTGCACGAGGGCAGTCCCAGCCAGTGGACAGATTTTCCTTAAATAAGACAACACGAATGCGGCGATCTTCTGCGATCTCGGATGGCTCGATATGCGGCACGGTCAATCCGTGAATCGACAATGTGCCTGTTGAACCGAAAGTATGCACAACTTCATTTTCCTTGAAGCTATCGCCCATACGTTCTTCGATTTTCGCAATTACATCGTCCAGATCGGTGTCAGATACTTTCGTACCGGAACCAGCGCAGACTTGGATAACAAACACCGGATTTACATTGGTGTAGTGCTGCTCATAGGTATACTGATACCAGTGCTTGCACTTATCCTGCCATTCGTCTGTTGCAGCCTGGAGAACGGCCATGTCACCGTGTTTAATTGGATCTTCCGGATAAGTGATTACAATACGATCTTTGAGCAATCCAGATTGGCGAACTTGAGCCGGGGAAATAATAACCTTATGCAATGTAGAATTTGTTGCCTGTCCTACAAGGGAATTAAAACGTTCGGCGGTCGCGCTCATTCCGATGACGACCGGAATGGGCGACAGATTCTGTTCGCTACTTCCCTTGATAAATCGCTGCATGATGGTAGTTGCCGTTCCCGCCTGGCGTCCCTGCATACCGCGGTGTGCCTCATCAATAATGAAATACAGACGATCAGCTTTTTCTCTTGCAGTATTTTCAATGGTCTCCCAAATCGTATACTGTCGCGTATCCGAATGACGGCTCAGATTACCGGCCTTGCCAAGCTTCTGCGTATTCAGAAAATAGATATGACCGTCCTCCAGAATCTCTCGGTCGAAAGATTCATCCGAAATCACTACACACTGATCCATACGGATCTTATCCGCCTTCAGCTCGATCTTCTGTTTAGACTGCTCATTCAGCTGTGGAGAATCCGAAAGCCATACAAAAATAGCCTCCGGCTGTTCAGTAAACTGCTCTGAACCGTAAAAGATATCTTCAATCAGAGCAGACATGATAATCGTTTTGCCAGAACCCGTTGGTGCCTGGAGCGAAACCACCTGAGGGATCTTCAGCATGCGATAGTTATTCAGCGCCATCGCCACGCGGAGGCGCATTTCATTGACCGCCTGTTTTTGAAATGGAAATAATTCACAAATCATTCTTAGTTTCTCCCTCTGTTCATGCGGAAGTGATCCAAGTAATCCCGGTAAAGCTGATACGCCTCTGTGACATTCAGATTTTTTACCATCGATTGATAATTCACTTCATAATCGGTTGCCAAGAATACGGTTTGGATTTCAGGATGTTCTGCAAGCTTTTCTGCAAAATCGGCAAATGAATTCTCGTTAATCAAGACCGCAAATTGATTCTCCGGCAAGATCAGCATGTCCGGAACTTGCTCTCCGGTTAATTCCGGGCATTTTCCTTTTGCACCAGTTTTCAACCACAACGTAGGCAGCATTTCCGAAAAACGCATACCGAGAGAAACCGCCGTCGGATCTAGGAAGCCAAGTTTGAAGAATGCTGCATTTGCCTTGAAACCGTCTGCCATATGCATCGGAGGCTCGCTACCAAGATAATCGCCCTTGAGGGGATTGCCATTTACATCTTGTCCCTTAATGGAGCAGACCGTGCGCGGCCAAGTAACATAGTGGGCGATGCCGAGTTTTTCCCATTCCGCATCGCCGGGCTGATAGCCTTTGTCTTTCAACATCTTCGCTTCATCTGCGGAGACCTCATTGTTGGTCACCATAATGCAGCGTCTGTGCCCGCCATCCTCGGCGTTGAGCAGATTTACGGCGTGCATAGTCGTGCCGCTACCTGCGAAAAAGTCAACGATTAGGGCATTGAGCTTATCCTTTGTCACAAAACGTATGGAATCGTGAACCGCATATACCGATTTTGGATATGCAAATTTTCGAGCTGCGAGTATATTTTTGATGAAAGTGCTTCCATGTTCACTTGCCGAATGAGATACCGTATTCCATATAGTTACTGGTTTTCTTGTTCCGATGGAATCAGCATATTCCAGTTCTAGTGTGCCTTCGTCCGTTTTGCCTGTGATTGCAATCTGTCCATTTTCGATCTTTTTGATCATTCCGTCTTGCAAATAAGAAACTGATCTTTTTCCATCTACGTTTCTTTTTCCAAATTTGATATAACCTTTTTCGAGATACTTTCTGAAAGAAGGTGGATACAATCTCCATTGCAATTCCTGCCCTGACCCACTAACAGGAAACATTGCAATAGTATTTTCTGGGCAAATGACTTCGGTTCTATTGGCGTCTGGTGCGAGTGGCTCTCCTACGGAATGATATTTTCCAGTATCCTTATCTATAAAAATCGGATAAAAAAGACTAGGAATTCTGGTTCTAGTTGATCCCTCGCCGTTCCTCATAAGCCCAGCCCATCTGACACTTCGGTTATTAGATTCGACTTCTCGTAGCATATCTGATGCGCAAGGATATACTTCAGCCGTTCCAATAAATACAAAGAATAGATATTCATCAACTCTTGAAAATCGACCTGTTCTAGCAGACCCTTTAGGATTGATTACAGATGATATCATTTGAATTTCTGCCTCTGGGAACATTTCCTCTAGCAGGCAACCAAGGTGCAGATATTCTTTTTCATCAATAGTGACAATCAAAACAGAATCTGCCGGATTCAACAGCTTCTTAGCGAGTTTCAGGCGGCGCTCCATGAAAGAAAGCCATTTGCTGTGGCGATAAGCGTCATTGCCGTCCACATAGTCGTTGTTGTATTTCCAGTCTTTTGCTCCGGTATTGTAGGGCGGATCGATGTAGATGCAGTCCACCTTGCCTGCGTACAGGTATTCCAACAGTTGCAGGGCATGATAGTTGTCCGCTTCAATCAGCGTGTGCCAAAGATTGCTATCCGGTGCATTGCAAACTGAATCCAACGGTTTCAGATAGGGATAGATGGATTCTCCAAATTCCGCAACACGAACGATATCCTTCAGCTCAAAGGTGACCGCTTCATCTTTCTGTTCCGGTTTAACGCAAACAGCAGTATCGCCTTCAACCTTCAGCACAACATAGATAGCTTTGTCATCCTTGCTGTCCCGGAGCATAACATTACAGCCTCTTTTGATAGGCATATCATAGAGAGGCGTGCTTTCCGGCATATGTTCTTCAAAGACCAAGCCGAATTTCTTCTGCTTGGCCATTTTACTCACTTCTTCCTGAATTCTATTTCGAAGAGTCTCATCTTGGATCTGACTAATTAAATCATTGATTGCAGCCATTGGTACGACCCCTTTCTTCGTTTTCTTTTTTCTTCACGTAGCGACCACTCTTGATTCTTGCGTCAGCTGGCTTTTCCGCATCCGCTGGAATCGCCCAGTATGAACCGATTTTTGTTGCTCCGGGAATTCGTCCGGCTTTACAAAGATCACTGATCCATCTTGCCGAAAGGTTCCATTTTTCCGCTGTCTGTCTGATTGATAAATAGCCCATGCAATTCTCCGATCTAATTCGAGCAATTTCCACAAGTAATCACAATAATTTTACTCCAAACCTCGCGGAAAATCAAGTCAAAGACCCTTCCTCGTGCTCAATATTTTGTGCACCTCGCTCTTCTGCAAGCAGGGCTTTCGTGACACGAAAGCGATTTTCTGCTTGTTGGGGAAGTCTCCACTCCGTTCCGGTCCGCGCAAAACCGAGGTCCACCGGACCTCGTGCGCCCCCAATCCCCATAGAACGCTGCCTGTGGCATCGAGCTGCACGTCTCCGTTCCACTCCGGTCCGCGCAAAGCAGACGTCCACCGGACGTCTTGCGCCCGTTCCGGATGCTTTAACGGCAGTTCCTGCCAAAGAAAACGCCGGAGTGAATCATCACCCCGGCTTCAAAAAACATTTACTTGTGCTTGCGGCCTCCACGCTTTTTGTAGTCCTCGTCTATACGCTTTTTCCAGTCTGCGCTCAGCGGGGCACTGCACCGGACAGAGCTGATTGCTTCGCTGACCACCTCATAATTCAACGCGGTTCCTTCACTATCGCACTGATAGTTGACTGCACGATCTGCACCGATTCCGAACTGGCTTGCAGTCTCTACTGCGTCAATATTGGCACCAAGGAACAAAAACTCCCAACCGTATTTCGCTTTCTGCCGCTCGATCATCTGCTTCACTTTTTCGCTGTTGTACCGGCGGCTGGCATTTTCCATTCCGTCCGTAGTGATTACGAACATGGTGTGCTCTGGGACATCTTCCGGTCGTGCGTACTTATGAACATTTCCAATGTGATGAATCGCACCGCCGATGGCATCTAAGAGTGCTGTGCATCCGCGAACTATGTAGTCACGGTCAGTCATCGGTCGGATATCCTTTACATTTACACGGTCGTGCAGGACTTCGCTCACATTGTCAAACAGCACCGTTGAGATCAGTGCTTCGCCCTCTGCTTTTTTCTGCTGCTCAATCATGGAATTGAATCCGCCGATGGTATCCCGTTCCAATCCGCTCATGGAACCGCTGCGGTCTAAGATAAAAACGATCTCTGTTAAATTTTTTCTCATATGCTTGTCCTCCCAAAAGATTATGGCTACTCGGTTTCGTACCTTACAGCCATAATATAGCGATTTTCTTTTGTGAAGTGGTCGCATAGAAAACGACATTTCTTTGTCCTTATGCCCCGATCAGGCTCTGGTCAAAAGCAAACAATGCCTCGTTAATTTCATACACATTGTAGTTTCCCCGTTCGACAAAATATTCTACAATGATATCGAATTTGCTCGAATGGGAAAGGGTAAATCCTGCCTTGCCGAGCATCTCCTGCATCTGGGCAAGCGGCAGCTCCAAAGCGAGAGCAAATGCCAGCACTGTTGGTTTGGATGGCTTATAGAATTTATCAGAGCGAATTTTGGAAAAGAGCTTCCGGTCAATGTTTGCCTTCTTGTAGCACTGAACATCCGTCATGCCGCTTTCGTCAATCTTCCGCAGCAGCATTTCCGAAAAGCTCTCATCAATCTGCCCCAGTGCCTCCTCCAGAGATTGACTGCTGCAAGATTTACAGATTGCTTCGGACGGCAGCGGGGCAGATGCAGCTTCAAAGCAGGATTCCTCTGACAACGCTTCAAGCCGCCGTCTCTGTTCTACTCGACTGTCGGTATGTTCATCCACATACCAGTCATCTATGTACGCCGCGATATCAGCAAACAGTTTTCCGCTAATCTGATATGCCTTCTTATCAAAGATAACGATGTAGACCATCATCTCATTTTCCAGTAAGAATGCACTGATGGTATCGACTGCAACCTTCAGAGCCTGGTCTTTTGGATAGCCGTAGATGCCGGAGGAAATCAGCGGAAAAGCCACCGCCTGACAGCCATTTTCTTTTGCCAGGTTCAAAGATGTCCGATAACAGGATTCCAGAAGCTGTTGTTCCTGATGCTTGCCATCTCGCCAGCGCGGGCCGACTGCATGAATCACATATTTGCAGGGCAGGCGATATCCCTTTGTGATTTTTGCGCTGCCAGTCTCGCAGCCATGCAGCGTACTGCATTCTGCAAGCAGTTCCGGTCCAGCGGCACGATGAATGCAGCCGTCCACACCACCGCCGCCCAAAAGAGAAGTGTTGGCAGCATTGACGATTGCGTCAACGCGCATTTTTGTAATATCGTTTCTGATAATCTGTAACGGCATGAAGCATACCTCCCATTCGTCCGATCAGAGTCCTTGTCTGATCAAATATCTATTAAAGTGTCTCATACATTGCTTTCAATTTTTTCGGCGCTACACCGTTCCTGCAAATACACTGCCATAAAGGGCAAATATATTTGCTTCCCGTCCGTATTGTTCTATGCTATAATACTATTGTTGTCCAACCGAAACCCGGCAACGGGAGGAGGTGAACCTCATGGAATTTATTATTTCTTTCTTTGTCTCCTGCATGGCTGGTGTAGCCTGCCACTACATCATCAAATGGTTAGACGGCGACAAGTAAGGACAGCACTGACCTAGTGGTTTCTTGTCCACTATAAAAAATAAGAAGAAGCCCTCAGTATTCGCGGTACTGGGGGCTTCATTCTTTTTGTCCTCATGGACTTATTATTTCTTTTGCCTACTGGCATTATATCATACACAATTTTTCTTTGCAATATACTCAATATATTTTTTAAAGTGTTTTGTGCGCTACGTGTGTTCTACACTTCAAAATCGACCCCTTTTTAGAAAATTTTAGAAATTTCAGATATAAAAACCCCGGAAAATCAAGGCTTTCCGAGGTTTTAATAAATTTCCGTATTCGATTGGAATTATCGCTTGCTGAACTGCGGAGCGCGACGAGCTGCTTTGAGACCGTATTTCTTACGCTCTTTCATACGTGGATCACGTGTAAGGAATCCAGCAGCTTTAAGAGCCGGTCTGTAGTCTTTGTCTGCCTCAAGGAGTGCTCTGGAAAGACCATGACGGATTGCTCCAGCCTGTCCTGTGTATCCACCACCGTGAACGTTAACGATCACGTCGAATTTACCCTCTGTCTCTGTTAAAGCCAGTGGCTGACGAACGATAACTTTCAGAGTCTCAAGTCCGAAGTACTCATCGATGTCTCTTTTATTGATAGTGATTTTACCTGTTCCAGGTACCAGGTAAACTCTTGCGATTGATTTCTTTCTTCTTCCTGTTCCGTAGAATTTTGCGCTAGCCAATGTTTTCTACCTCCTATTAAAATGTTAAAACTTCAGGCTTCTGAGCCTCATGTTTGTGCTCTGGTCCTGCGTATACGAAAAGTTTCTTGTTCATAGCTCTTCCAAGAGGTCCTTTCGGAAGCATTCCCTTAACTGCGAGCTCGATAACCTTCTCAGGTTTCTTTGCTAACATTTCTTTTAATGTGGTTTCTTTCATTCCACCAACATAGTCGGAGTGGTTATAATAAATCTTCTGCTCAAGCTTCTTGCCTGTAACTTTGATCTTATCAGCGTTTACAACGATTACATAATCTCCTGTGTCAACGTGCGGTGTAAACTGAGGTTTGTTCTTTCCTCTTAAAACACTTGCAACACCGGATGCCAGACGTCCCAGAGTGCAACCCTCTGCGTCAACTACATACCATTTTCTTTCGATTTTATCCGGATTAGCCATATAAGTCTGCATGGTCCTACCTCCTGTTATTTATCAACGATAATGTTTCTCAAACCGCGGTACTTCCGCGAAAAAAAGTAAATGGAAACGCGGGTGCAAAATAAATCGCGGAAATGTCCGAAACCGCTGATAAAATGCCGTCGCCGGGGCTATTGGCTCAAGCATCTTCGCACTACGTCACATTGAGTTATTATATTATAAGGCATCTTGCCTGTCAACTGTTTTTTCTTGTAATTTTCAACAAAATTCCTGTTTTCAGAAAAACTCGATTCCCATCAATGTCAGCCCCTGCGCCGGTGCTGTGGGACCTGCTGCCCCGCGGTCACAGGCTTTTAAAATCTTATCCATACGTTCCGGCGGATACTGTCCGTTCCCGATCTCGATCAGAGTTCCTGAAATAATACGCACCATATTGTAAAGGAAACCTGTTCCTGAAATGCGGATGGTCACCATATCACCATCTCTCCACACATCCATGGAGGTCACGGTACGGATGGTGGTCTTCACCTGTGCGCCGGAGCCGCAGAAGCTGGCAAAATCATGGCGTCCGATCAGATATGAGGTAGCCTCCTTCATCTTATCCACATCCAGCTTGTAATGGTAAAAATAAGAGTACAAACGCTCCGTTGGCACCGGAAACTTCCGGTTCAGGATACGATATTCATATGTTTTTTCACTGTCACAGTAACGGGGATGAAAATCCGGCTCCACCTCCTCAGACAGCTGAATACGGATATCCTCCGGAAGTCTCTGGTTCAATGCATAAGAAAATTTTTCTCCGGGTATTCTGGATTCGGTGTCAAAAACCGCCACATTTCCAAGTGCATGAACCCCTGCGTCTGTGCGGCTTGCGCCGATCGTCTCGATCTTTTCTCCCAGAAGCTCACTTAAGGTATCGTTTAAAACGCCCTGAATGGTGATTCCATTTGGCTGTGTCTGCCAGCCTGAGTACTTGGTTCCATCATAAGCTACAACAAGTCCTACTCGTTTCATATAATATATTCCCTCCTGATACAGACATCCCTGCAGTACTTCCCATCCCAAAACAGACATACCGTCCTGCAAAATGCCTGCCTGATTCGGTTACAGTTCCGCTATGCAAAATGCAACGCTTCGGACCGTTCCATGTCTAAGTACCTGCAGGATTCGGTTACAGTCCTGCCACGCGGAATGCAACCCCCACAGCAAGATATACCACAAGGATCCCATAGGCCGCATAATCTCTTTTTTCGTAATGCAGAGGCTTCATCTGGGTTCTGTTGTCACCACCATGATAACATCTGGCTTCCATTGCCATGGCCAGATCATTGGCACGGCGAAAAGCAGAAATAAATAACGGAACAAGAAGAGGAACCATGTTTTTCGCCTTCTGGATCAGGTTTCCGTTTTCGAAATCTGCACCTCTGGCGATCTGGGCTTTCATGATCTTATCCGTCTCCTCCAGAAGGATTGGAATAAAGCGAAGAGCAATAGACATCATCATGGCGATCTCATGTACCGGCACCCGGATCTTGTTCAGCGGACGGAGCAGTCTCTCCAGACCATCTGTCAGCTGATTCGGCGTGGTAGTCAATGTCATGATGGAAGAACCGATCACAAGGTAAACAAGACGGATCGCCATTCTTCCTGCAAGAACAAGGCCTTCCCTTGTGACCTTGATGATCCCGAAACGCCACAGCACTTCGCCAGGCGTCAGGATGATATTGAACACAACCGTGATCAGAAGGATCATAACGATAGCCTTCAGACCCTTGAACATGAATTTCACCGGAACCTTGGATATTGCGATCATAGCAACCAGAAATACTGTTGCCACCGCATATCCGAGAAATGTATGGAACAGGAACACAGAGATCAAAAATCCCAGAGTTCCCAGAAATTTGGTCCGTGGGTCCAGTCTGTGAAGAACGGATTTGGCCGGATAATACTGACCGATAGTAATATCTCTGATCATTTTTCCGCCCCTCCTTTGTTCAGTAATGGAGAGTTTGCCTGCGCAAGTGCGGCAAGGATGCTGTCTCTGGCTTCCTCCACCGTTGTGGCATTTGCATCCACATGCAGCCCATGTTCCTTCAGCGCATGCATGATATAAGTGATCTGCGGTGCGGCAAGTCCCATGGTTTCCAGTTCCTTATAATGTGAAAAAACCTTCTTCGGTTCATCATCAAATACAGCTTCTCCGTGGTTCATAACAATGAGACGCTCCACATATTTCGCAATATCCTCCATGCTGTGAGAAACCAGAACAATGGTTATCCCTCGCACCTTATGAAGCTCTGCGATCTGATCCAGGATATCATCCCTGCCCTTCGGATCAAGCCCTGCTGTGGGCTCGTCCAGAATCAGGATCTTCGGATTCATTGCAAGAACCCCTGCAATAGCTACCCTTTTTTTCTGGCCTCCGGAAAGCTCAAAGGGTGATTTCTTGAAATTGGATTCTTTTACCCCAACCTGAATCAGAGCCTGCTTCGCTTCTTTCTCTGCTTCTTCCCTGGAAAGTCCCTGATTCATGGGGCCAAAGCATACATCAGAGATCACATCATTTTCAAACAGCTGATGCTCCGGGTACTGGAACACCAGACCAACCTCGCTTCGGAGCTGTTTCCGGTCATATTTCTCAGCCCACACATCTTCTCCGTTATACAGAACCTGGCCGGATGTTGGCTGTACCAGCGCATTCAGATGCTGGATCAGCGTGGATTTTCCGCTTCCTGTGTGTCCGATGATCCCGATAAACTGGCCGTCCGGAATCACAAGGCTGACATCCTTCAGCGCATGGCTCTCATAGGCTGTCCCGGGGCTGTAGGTATAAGTTACATTTTTTAATTCGATTGACATAATGCGCTCACCAGCTCCTCTGTAGTCAGTATTCCATCCGGAACATCCACGCCGGATTTCTTCAGTTCATATGCAAGAAGTGTTACCTGTGGTACATCCAGTCCATACGCCTTAAGGGTATCCACCTGGGAAAAAATCTCTTTAGGATTTCCCTGCATCACAACATTTCCGCTGTCCATGACGTAGACACGGTCAGCATGGATCACTTCCTCCATGTAATGGGTGATCAGAATGACTGTTACCTTTTCCCTACGGTTCAGCTCCCGCACTGCCTCCAGGACTTCCTTTCTTCCGTTAGGATCCAGCATGGCGGTAGGCTCATCCAGGATGATGCACCGCGGGCGCATGGCCATCACGCCTGCAATAGCCACTCTCTGCTTCTGTCCTCCAGAAAGCTTGTTTGGGGACTGATAACGGTAGGCTGTCATACCGACTTTTTCCAGGCTGTCATTCACACGTTTCCAGATATCATCTGTAGGAACTCCCATGTTTTCCGGGCCAAAGCCTACGTCCTCTTCCACAACGGTTCCTATGATCTGGTTATCCGGATTCTGAAATACCATTCCTGCCTTCTGGCGTACCTTCCAGAGTTTGGTCTCTCTGGCGGTATCGATCCCGTCCACCAGCATCGTTCCCTCTGTTGGGATCAGAAGCGCATTCATATGCTTCGCCAGTGTGGATTTTCCGGATCCGTTATGTCCCAGAACTGCCACAAATTCTCCTGCTTCAATGTCCAGGTTCACATCATTGACTGCACGCTGCATGTCTACCACATTGCCGTCATCATCGTATCTCTGATAGTCAAATCCCAGCTTGAGCGCCTTGATAATTCCCATCTTTTCTGCTCTCCTTAATCCTCTGTAGCTGCCGGTTCACCAAGGCCGGTCAACTCATCGATCAGTGCCCATATCTCGTCTCTTCCCTGCTTTGTCTCCGCAGAAAACGGAAGGATCTTTCCCTCTTTCGGGAGGCCCAGTCCGATGCGGATTTCCTTCAGGCTTTTTGCCACCTGGCTGCGTTTCAGCTTGTCAAGCTTGGTCGCGATGATCACCGGCTCATATCCGTTGTGGCAGATCCAGTCATACATCTGCTTGTCATTGGCTGAAGGCTTGTGACGGATATCCACCAGGAGAAAAACCGCACGGAGTTCTTTGGAATTATGGAGATAGCCCTCGATCATTTTTCCCCATTTTTCCTTCTCTGCTGCAGAGACCTTGGCGTAGCCGTAGCCCGGCAGGTCTACGAGATACATTACTTCATTAATATTATAAAAATTGATCGTCTGTGTTTTTCCCGGCTGTGCACTGGTTCTTGCCAGGGCCTTGCGGTTCATCAGACCATTGATCAGGGAGGATTTCCCTACATTTGATTTTCCCGCAAAAGCTACCTCCGGCCTTCCTGTGTCCGGGATCTTGCTTGTGATGCCGCAGACGATATCCAGCGATACGTTTTTGATTACCATTCGTTATTCCTCCCTTTTCTTTTAAAAGCCCTGTCCTGAAGGTCAGGGCAGGGTTTTTCTGTTTTTTTATGCAAGAGCTTCACCGAGAACTTCTTTCATGTTATCCACAAACCGGATATTCAGTCCCTGGATGATCTCTCTGTCCATCTCCTCGATATCCGGACGATTTTTCTCCGGAACAAGGACTTCTTTGATTCTGGCATATTTAGCTGCAAGCAGCTTCTCTTTCAGTCCGCCGATCGGAAGTACACGGCCTCTTAAGGTGATCTCACCGGTCATGGCAAGATCCGCACGTACCGGTTTTTCGATAATTGCAGACAGCATGGCAGTTGCCATTGTAATACCTGCAGACGGGCCATCCTTCGGAACGGCACCCTCCGGGATATGTACATGCATATCATGCTTCTGGAAAAATTCCGGGTCGATCTCATATTGGTCAGAAACCGAACGGATATAGCTGATACCTGCCTGTGCAGATTCCTTCATCACATCTCCAAGCTGTCCGGTAAGAAGCAGCTCGCCTTTTCCGGGCATGATATTGACCTCGATCTGCAGGGTATCACCGCCTACCTGTGTCCATGCAAGACCGCGGGCGATCCCGATCTCATCCTTCTCATTGGCCATCAGATAGTTATATCGTTCTTTGCCAAGGAATCTGGAAATATTTCTGGATGTGACAACTACCTTATCCTTACCCTCTTCCATGATAGCACGTGCAGTTTTTCTGCAGATACGTCCGATGCTTCTCTCCAGAGAACGGACTCCCGCTTCCTTGGTATAGTTGTTGATCAACTTGCCAAGAGCTGCCGGCTGGATCACCAGCTTGCCTTCCGGAATACCGTTGATCTCCATCTGCTTCGGGATCAGATGTTCCCTTGCGATATGTTCCTTCTCATTTTCCGTATATCCCGGGATTTCCATCAGCTCCATACGGTCAAGAAGAGGTCTCGGGATTCCCTGAACATCATTTGCAGTAGCAATAAACAGTACCTCGGAAAGATCCTGGGGAATCTCCACATAGTGATCATTGAACTTACTGTTCTGCTCCGGATCCAGAACCTCCAGAAGTGCTGCGGAGGTATCTCCCTTATAATCGCTGCTGGTCTTGTCGATCTCATCAAGAAGCATCAGCGGGTTGCTGACTCCGGCTTCCTTCAGTGCGACTGTGATCCTTCCTGGCATGGCACCGACGTAAGTCTTTCTGTGGCCACGGATCTCTGCCTCATCACGGACACCTCCAAGACAGATGCGGACATATTTCTTGTTCATGGCCTCTGCCACAGAACGTGCAATGGAAGTTTTTCCGGTTCCCGGAGGTCCCACCAGACAGAGGATCGGACTCTTTCCCTTGTGGGTCAGCTTACGTACAGCAAGGAATTCCATGATACGCTCTTTGACCTCTTTCAGTCCGTAATGCCCCTCTTCCAAAACCTTCCATGCGTTCTCAAGATCCTCGGAATCCTCGGATTTCTTATTCCACGGAAGTGCAAGAACGGTTTCCAGATAGCCTCTCTGCACCGTTGCCTCTGCGGCACTGGCTGCCATTCCTTTAAAACGGCTGATCTCCTTGGAAATCTTCTCTTTTACTTCATCAGATGCATCCAGCTCCTTCAGCTGTTTTTTTAATTCATCGATATCATCTGCAGTATTCTCCTCACCCAGCTCCTCACGGATGGTTTTCAGCTGTTCACGGAGGATATACTCTCTCTGATTCTTGTCGATATGGGATTTCACTTTGCGCTGAAGATCTTTGGTGATATGGATCACCTCGATCTCGCTGCCAAGAAGCGCTCCAAGGATCTCATAACGGTCATTCAAAGACACTGCTTCCAGAAGCTTCTGCTTGTTCTGATACGCCATCGGAAGATTTACTGCGATCTGGTCGATGGTTTCCTGCACATCTTCGATGTTCATAATCTGGGTTACCAGATCCTTGCTTACTTTTCCACTTTCTCTGCAGTATCTCTGAAAAAGCTCCCGGATGCTGCGAAGCATGGCGTCCTTTACCGGTTCCGGGTAATCCTCTTCCTGCGCCGTAACGATCTCGCATTCCGCCTTCAGATATGGTTCCTCCTGCTCCAGGCCCAGAACCTCTGCCCTGTCCAGTCCCTCTACCAGAACCCGGTAAAGATCCTGCGGAAGCTTCACCACCTGCTTGATATAAGCGACGGTTCCTACCTGATACAGATCAGTAAGTTCCGGTATTTCCACCTCAGGATCCTTCTGTGTCAGCAGAAAGATCTTCTGGTCATGGAGCATGGCTGCTTCCACGGCACGGATAGATTTCTCTCTGCTCACATCAAAGTGTACGATCATATCCGGAAGGACTGTGGTCCCACGGAGAGCGATCATTGGCAATATATTGACCTGATTTGTCATTTATGTCATTCCCTTCATCAAGCTGTTTCCGGCTTGCCTTTCTTTCTCGAACGGGATGTTTTGCGTCCTGCTTTTTTTGCAGGAGCCTTGGCCTCCCCGTGGATGATCTCCGGCTCTCCGGTTCCCTCCACTGCCTCTTTTGTAACGATACACTTACGGATGGTGTCGTCAGATGGTGTCTTGTACATCAGATCCATCAAGGTATGCTCCATGATAGCACGAAGTCCTCTGGCACCTGTTTTTCTCTCAAGAGATTTCCGGGCAACTGTCTCAAGTGCTTCATCCTGGAACTCAAGCTTCACGCCATCCAGCTCAAAAAGCTTGTCATACTGCTTTGTGAGGGAATTCTTAGGCTCCTTCAGAATACGGATCAGCGCTTCTTCATCCAGAGAATCCAAGGTTACCACGACCGGAACTCGTCCGATAAACTCCGGGATCAGACCGAATTTAATAAAGTCCTCCGGCATAACCTCCTTCAGAACCTCGCCCACATTGCGGTCTTCCTTCTCGGAAACCTCCGCTCCGAAACCAATGGATTTGGTATCCTGTCTTGCCTCGATAATCTTCTCCAGTCCGTCAAAGGCACCACCGCAAATAAACAGGATGTTTGTAGTATCGATCTGGATAAATTCCTGATGAGGATGCTTTCTTCCTCCCTGAGGAGGTACGCTTGCAACGGTTCCTTCCAGAATTTTCAGAAGTGCCTGCTGTACGCCCTCACCGGACACATCTCTGGTGATTGATGTATTCTCGGATTTTCTTGTGATCTTATCGATCTCATCGATATAAATGATTCCGTACTGAGCACGCTCAATATCGTAATCGGCTGCCTGAATGATCTTCAGAAGAATGTTCTCAACATCCTCGCCAACATAGCCCGCCTCTGTGAGAGTAGTGGCATCTGCGATGGCAAAGGGAACATTCAGCAGTCTTGCCAGTGTCTGTGCAAGAAGTGTCTTACCGGAACCGGTCGGACCAAGCATCAGGATATTACTCTTCTGCAGCTCCACATCCAGGTTTCTTGAAGCAAGAATTCTCTTGTAATGATTGTAAACAGCTACGGAAAGTGCCTTCTTGGCATCATCCTGTCCGATCACATACTCATCCAGGATACTGTGGATCTCTTCCGGTTTCAGAAGGTTGATCCCTGTTTCATAATCTGCCTCATGATCATACATACTGAATTCTTCTTCCATGATCTCGGAGCAGATCCCGATACATTCATCACAAATATATGCTCCATCCGGACCTGCGATCAGCTTGCGTACCTGATCTTCAGTCTTATGGCAAAAGGAGCATCTTACCTTTCCTTCTTTTACTTTATCTGCCATATCTTTTTGTTTCCTTTCTAAACGTAAATGTCCGTCTCTCGCAGACATTTAAAATTCCTTTTTAAAGCAAGATAAGACTCCTGTGTCTTTACAGGAGTCTTTTCTTACGCATTATTTGTGGATCACAACACCGTCGATCAGGCCGTATGCCTTAGCTTCTTCCGCTGTCATATAGTTGTCACGGTCAGTATCTTTTTCCACAATCTCAAGAGGCTGTCCGGTATTCGCAGAAAGAATCTCGTTCAGCTTCTTTTTGGTTTTTGCGATCTGGTCAGCTACGATCTGGATTTCTGTAGCCTGCCCCTGTGCACCGCCTGATGGCTGATGGATCATGATCGTCGAATTTGGCAGTGCATATCTCTTGCCTTTGGCACCGGAGGACAGGAGGAAAGCTCCCATACTGGCTGCCATTCCAAGGCAGATCGTAGATACATCGCACTTAATATACTGCATTGTATCATAAATTGCCATTCCGGCAGTTACAGAACCACCCGGGCTGTTGATATAAAGCTGGATATCCTTGGAAGGATCTTCTGCTTCCAGGAAGAGAAGCTGCGCAACGATCAGGTTCGCACTGACATCGTTTACCTCTTCTCCAAGGAAAATGATTCGGTCCTTAAGAAGTCTTGAATAGATATCGTAACTTCTTTCTCCTCTGCTGGTCTGCTCAATGACGTAAGGTACTAAACTCATTTTGCCCTCCATTTCCGAGGTTTATTACGCCTCTACAGCTGCATCGGCAACTAATGTAACAGCTTTCTGAACAGCCATATCTTTCTTCATCTGCTCCATCTCGTTCTCACCGATGAGATCTTTTAATTTGTCTGCTTCCATCTTGTACATCTCTGCCATCTTGGAGATCTCTTCGTTAACCTCATCCTCTGTTGGCTGGATGTTCTCTACCTCAGCGATCTTCTCAAGAACAAGTCTTGTCTGGATTCTCTTAAGAGCCTGTGGCTTCATGTCTTCCATCATCTTGTCAACACTCTGACCTGTGAACTGGAAGTACTGCTCCATGGAAAGACCCTGAGACTGCATTCTTCTTGCGAAATCGTCAAGCATCTGACGTGTCTGTGTCTCGATCATTGCCTCCGGAATATCCATCTGTGCATTCTCGATCGCTTTATCTACTGCTGCGTCTTCTTTTGCACGACGTGCGTCTTCTGCTTTCTTCTCTGTCAGGTTCTTCTTAACGTCTTCCTTGTACTCAGCAAGTGTATCAAACTCAGATACATCCTTAGCAAAGTCGTCGTCAAGCTCCGGAAGCTCTTTTGCTTCGATCTTCTTAACATCACACTGGAATACAGCTTCTTTGCCAGCCAGCTCTTTTGCCTGATACTCCTCTGGGAATGTAACCTTAACTTCTACGTGATCACCTGTGTTAGCACCAACAAGCTGCTCCTCGAATCCCGGGATGAAGGTGTTGGAACCAAGTGTCAGCGGATAGTCTGTTCCTTTACCGCCCTCGAATGCCTCACCGTCTACGAAGCCCTCGAAATCGATAGTTGCTGTATCGCCGTTCTGTGCTGCACGATCCTCAACTGTGATCGTTCTGGAGTTTTTCTCCTGCTCTTTCTTAAGCTCAGCCTCGACTTCCTCGTCTGTTACCTCTGTCTCAGACTTCGGAACCTCAAGTCCTTTATAGTCACCGAGAGTCACCTCTGGTTTAGTAGCTACTTCTGCTGTAAAGATAAATGGTTTGCCAGGCTCAACCTGTGTTACATCGATCTTAGGCTGGGAAACGATCTCAAGATCACACTCAGCAAGTGCTTTGCTGTAATGCTCAGGGATCAGAGCGTTTGCAGCGTCCTCAAGGAATACTCCCTTTCCGTACATCTGCTCGATCATTTTTCTTGGAGCTTTTCCTTTACGGAATCCCGGAATAGAAATTCTGCCTTTTGCTTTCTGATATGCATTCTGCATTGCTTTGTCAAGATCCTCGGCGGAAACCTCGATTGTAAGTTTCGCCATGTTTTTCTCCATTTTCTCCACCTGTAAACTCATGTTTCTTGTTCCTCCTTAATCATATCGAGTAAATACCTTATATAAAATAGTTAACACTCGCATTATATATATTTACAGTCATTTCTGTAGTATAGCATAACCACTGTAAAAACGCCAGTATTTTTTTCAGTTTTCCATATGCCCACACAGGGCATTTGTCACTGCTCACTTCGTTCTCAGCAACGCACTTCGCAATGCACAGAACTTATGCTAATCGCCAAAATCCGTGCGGTGTATTTCCTCAATATCAAAGTAATTTTCTGTTTTTCTTATGTAAGCAAGACAAAATGCAAAAATTCTTTTATAAGTTCCGGGCGTATAATGAACACCATCGTCTGTACCGTCTCCCGTATTGGATACAGTACCATATCCTGTCCGCATCAGATAACTGTAAACATCGATATAATGGTACTGACTTCCAAGCTTACTGGCAAGACCGCTGTTAAAAGCCCGGATATCCTCACATTTACGATTCCGGGTACTTCCCCTTTTCCCTCCATTAATCGGATTCACAGACATATAATACAGACTGCAGTTTTTCATGGAAAGCTTTGTTCCCAGCTTTTTCATGTAAGACCCGTACTGTGAGAGTTTATCATTCAGATCCTGTTTTCCTTTAATACCTCTGAGATCGTTGACGCCATGATTAAACACCACCGCGATCTTTGCGTATTTTTCATTTTTACGATATTTTTCTATTTCTTTCAAAAGAGCCTGTGCGCCCGTCAACTTCAGCCAGTCCAGTTCCGTATTAGAACAGCATACAAAGCTGACATGGCTGTCCACATACTCCTCCCCAAACTGTTCGTACAATACCTTCTGAAGACCATATGTCCTGGAATCTCCCACGAAGATGATCCTTTCGTAGTTCTCAGGATAATGAAAGCTGTTCCTGACCAGATTCGGTTCCTGATAACGCCAGAATCTAACTGCATAGAGATGCATGGTCCCACTGACTGTGATCACCTGTCCGGCTTCATACCTTGGCGAGGTCTTCTGACCTGCTCGGGTGGACCATCCAAGGAATGTAGAATTCTCTTCATTGGCCATCACCGGCAGTTTCAGTTTTCCGCTTGGAACCCGTATGATCTTGTAGATACCTCCGTCATTCCTGTGCAGGATCAGTTTGAGATTGTTCTTCTTTTTTATCACTGCATAAAACGTTACATTTCTTCTTACAAAATATTTTTTTCCCGGCTTATATCTTGCCTCCGTTCCTCCTTTTTTCAGAGACCATCCCTCTGCCTGATATCCTGCTGGGACCTGCGGCACTTTGGGAATCGTGATCATGGAACCAAATTTCTGTTTCTTTCCCAATTTTTCATATACAGCAGAGGAGACTCCTCTGCCTGACCTGAAAGATACGGAATACATCTTTTTGCAGGCGTTCCTGGATGTACCATCCGACCAGTCAAAGCCGGCAGCTGACACCAAATGTCCTGTGGCGGTCATCAGTATAACAAGAAGCGCCACTACCCACAGGATCTGTTTCATCTCTTTTTTCATGATCTTACATACACCACCGATTCAGCAATCTCTTCTGCCTTTGCGCTTCCCTCCAGCTGTCCGATCAGGGAAAGGCTGAAGTCGATGGCTGTTCCAAGGCCTCTGCTGGTAGTTACATTTCCATCTACCACTACAGGCTTCAGAGATGTTCTGGCACTTTTAAGCTGTTCCATAACAGATGGATAAGATGTAGCATTTCTGCCTTTCAGGAATCCAAGTCTTTCGAATACACCTGGTGCCGCACAGATAGCTGCTACCTTGCCGCCCTTCTGATAGAAATCTGTCAGAAGTTCAGTCAGCGGTTTATATTCCTCCAGATATTTTGTTCCCGGCATTCCTCCCGGAATTACAAGCATATCCGCATCGGAAAAATCACATTCTCCAAAGGTACGGTCTGTAAGAAGATCGATTCCATGAGAGGTTCTGATCTCTTTTGTCTCTTTGATAGATACTGTCTGAATATCGATCCCGGCTCTTCTCATCAGATCTACCACTGTCAGTCCTTCAATATCCTCAAAACCATCTGCGAAAAAAATATACACTTTACTCATGATCCTGTTCATCCTTTCTTTTATAAAATCCATAAATATTTTCTGTATTCCCCATTCCCTTCCATAATGCTTTTTCCATCTGAAAATGTCAAGAAATTTCAACAGATATCCCATTGCAAATCCTGTTTTTTTCCTGTAGACTGAACATAATATCTTTTCATTTCACAAACCCGGAGGTTTTTTATTATGGAGATTGAACGTAAATTTCTGATCCGGAAGGATGACCTTCCGCAGGATCTGGCTTCCTATCCCTGCCACCGGATCGAGCAGGGGTATCTTTGCACTTCCCCTGTTGTCCGCATCCGCCGGCAGGATGATGACTATTTTCTTACTTACAAATCCAAAGGTCTCATGAGCCGTGAAGAATATAATCTTCCGCTCACCGCTGAGGCCTATGAGCATCTGAAGCCTAAAGCAGACGGTATCCTCATTACAAAGGACCGCTATGTGATCCCGGAAAAAGACGGACTTTTTATTGAGCTGGATGTGTTCCACGGAGAATACGAGGGAGTTCTTCTGGCTGAGGTTGAATTTCCTACAGAGGAGGCCGCCAATGCCTACACTGCGCCGGACTGGTTCGGAGAAGATGTGACTTATTCTACCAGATATCATAACAGTACCATGAGCCAGGGCTGGCAGACTGATTACTGTTCACTCCGTTCTCAGTAACGTAGATTGATCGCTAAACGAATCGGAAATCGCACTTGTATTTCTTATTTCAGGTGTTATAATTAGTAATGCAGGCAGATATAGTTCATCGGTAGAACATCAGCTTCCCAAGCTGAGGAGGCGGGTTCGATTCCCGTTATCTGCTTTCATTGCCAAAGAGGGCACGCAGTCAGGCGTGTCTTTTTTTATAAAATTTTAAGGAGGGTTTTTGTTTATGAAGATTGGATTTATCGGATGTGGAAATATGGCCTCTGCCATGATCGGCGGTATTCTCCGTCATGGAATCTTTTCAAAGGATGAGATCATTGTTTCTAACCTTACAGAAGAAGGCAGAGCGCGCAGTAAAAAAACTCTTGGTGTTGTCACCACTCTGGATAACAATGAAATAGTCAGATCTGCAAAAACTGTCGTTCTTGCAGTAAAACCGCAGTTTTATGAGGAAGTTCTCACGGAGATCCACGACAGCCTCACGACAGAGCACACCATCATCGGAATCGCTCCCGGCAAGACGCTTGCATGGCTGGAAGAAAAAGCCGGTCTTCCTCTGAAGGTTGTTCGTTTTATGCCTAATACTCCTGCACAGGTTGGAGCCGGAATGACTGCTGTATGTGCCAATGACCGGGTTTCGGAAGACGAACTGGCAGAAATCCTTAAGATCACAGACAGCTTTGGCTGTACCGAAGTGATACCGGAGCGTCTGATGGACGCCGCAGGCGCTGTAGGCGGCTGTGCACCGGCTTATGTGTTTATGTTTATCGAAGCCATGGCAGATGCCGCTGTCAGCCAGGGAATGCCTCGTAAGCAGGCTTATAAATTTGCTTCCCAGACTGTTCTCGGCAGTGCAAAAATGGTTCTGGAAACCGGCAGACACCCTGGAGACCTGAAAGACATGGTCTGCTCACCGGCAGGAACTACCATTGAAGGTGTCCGCACCCTGGAAAAGAGCGGCTTCCGCAGTGCCGTATTTGAAGCGCTTACCGCAGCTGCTGAGAAGGGTAAAAAGTTATAATTTCCGAAAACAAAAACTCCGTGAGGTCTGCATTCACCCGGACCTTACGGAGTTTTTCCATCTCATCTCTTTTATCATCTGCCGACAGCCCTACAGCAGCTCGATCAGCGCATCAATATCTTCCATTTTTGTTCCCCAGCTTGTGGCAAAACGGATCACTGTATGATCTTCATCATATTTTTCCCAGAAATCAAACTGCACTTCTTTGCCCAGTTCTTCTTTCTTTTTATTTTCCAGAACTACAAACTGCTGGTTCGTGGGAGAATCCAGGAAAAACTGATATCCTTTTTCCTGAAGAGCTTTTTTCAGCTTCATAGCTGTTTCAATAGCATTTTTGCTGATCCTTGTATACAGATCATCGGTAAACAGTGTGTCAAACTGGATTCCCAGAAGACGGCCTTTTGCCAGAAGGGCTCCCTGCTGTTTCACCATAGTCATAATGTGCTTCGGAGCTTTTTTCGTAAAGACCACTGCCTCACCGCAAAGTGCTCCTACCTTGGTTCCGCCGATGTAGAACATATCTGTACATCTGGCGATATCCTCAAGTGTCACATCTGCTTCCGGACTTACCAGACCGTAACCAAGTCTTGCTCCGTCCAGAAATAGCGGAAGCTCGTATTTATGGCATACCTCGGAAATTTCCTCCAGCTCTTTCTTCGTATAAAGTGTTCCGTACTCTGTCGGATGGGAAATATAAACCATTCCCGGAAATACCATATGGTCGTGACTTTCATCCCCGTAAAAAGTTTCCACATAATCTGTGATACTTTCTGCTTTGATCTTTCCGTTTTCTGCCGGAAGTGTCAGTACCTTATGTCCTGTATACTCGATCGCTCCGGCCTCATGACAGCTTACGTGTCCGGTCTGCGCCGCAAGAACACCTTCATAACGGTTCAAGACAGAACCTATGACCGTGGCATTGGTCTGGGTTCCTCCCACCAGGAAAAGCACCTCAGCATCCGGGCAGCCACAGGCCTTACGGATCTTCTCTTTTGCAGAATCACAGTATTTGTCTGTGCCATAGCCGGAAAGCTTCTCCATATTGGTTTCCAGAAGCTTTTGGAGGATCGCCGGATGAGCTCCCTCGCAGTAATCGTTTACAAAAAATAACATTTTATTTTCTCCTCATCTGTATTTTCATTTTATTTGACCGTCTGCCCTGGAATGATCTTACAGGTAGAAAACGACTTGAATTTACAGGAAATCGCCCCCTTCATCTCCTGTTCCAGGAAAAGCATGGCTACATGCGCACGTTCCAGATGCTCCATCCGAAGTGTGGTAAGAAGGATATCTCCGGTAAGATAATCCGGGATCTCATCCACACCCAGAAGAGAAATGTCTTCCGGAACCGAAATTTTCTTCTGCCGTAACGCACGCATCACTCCAATGGATATCTGATAATTTTCCATGATAAAGGCATCCGGCAATTCATGAGTATCCAGATATTTCAGTGTTGCCTCGCATACCTCACTGGTAGTTTCTCCCAGCGAGTAAATAGACTCTTTCTCCAGCGGCAGGCCATTCTTCCGAAGTCCTGCACGGAA
Organism: Ruminococcus sp. AF20-12LB; assembly: GCF_003478985.1. NCBI lineage: Bacteria > Bacillati > Bacillota > Clostridia > Eubacteriales > Oscillospiraceae > Ruminococcus > Ruminococcus sp. AF20-12LB. Next base: position 198,051 of record NZ_QUGH01000006.1, read on the forward strand.
TCCTGCACGCCTTTGCTGGAAATTAAAGATATCCTGGGTATTGGCCATATATTTGATATTCCGGCATCCTCTGGAAACCAGATAATCTACACAATCTCTGATTCCCTCCACTCCACCGAAGGTAACGCAATGATATTCATTTCCAAGATCATTATCATAAATCACCATTGGCTTTCGGATCGCCCGAAACGGTGGAAACTGATCCGGCTGCATCTCTGTTGCATACAGGATCACACCTGCCACATTTTCCTCATTGGCCTCACGCACTACGCGCTCCACGTCTTCTTTTTTTGTGGAAGAAGCATAAGTCACACTGACGATACAGCCCATTCTTCTGGCTTCCTGTTCAAATATCGTCAGACTATCCGGGCATACATCCAATTCAAAATTTTTGAGGAACCTGAGATGATTGTCAATATAAAGCACCTTGATGATATTTTTATTTTCCAATTCCTGATTCTGTTTATCTTTTTCTTCTTTTTGTTTTTCCGGTTCTCCGGTAACTTCTTCTATATAATCGAAAACCTTCCGTCTGGTCTTTTCACTGACCCCTGGCTTGTTGTTCAAAACCAGAGATACAGTTGCCTTGGAAAGATTAAGATTTCTTGCTATATCCGCTGCTTTAATCTTCATGCCGCTCCCTCTTACTAAACATTCTCTCCTTGATTTTAAACATTTTCTTCTGCACTGTCAACACAAAGCGGGAAGCTGCTCACAGGCAGCTCCCCGCAAAAATGATCATTTGACCTCACGTACACGTACAGCCATATATTCTCTTCCAGGCAGGTCGATCCGGAACTTGCCTTTAAAGATTCCTTTCTTCTCGATCGTCATATTCCAGGTATCAATTACTTCTACCTCAAATTCTGTCTCATCATCGATATGATACTCACGGAATGACGGACGCATGAAGCTGTAATAGAAAATATAATATTTAATATCCTGAAGACTATTATCTACTGCTGCACCAACCTCATCCCACTGATTTTCCAGCGGACGAAGTCCCGGTGCCGGTGTCTCCTCCATAATCTTCTGGAGGAATTTAAATCTCTCGGGGCTTTCTCCGTGAAGCTTGCCGCCATGAGACCACCAGAGAATTCCCTCATCATTCATATAGGTTTCTCCGTGTCCCGGATATGCTCCCCGACAGAATGCTTCCCAGAAACGTCTTGTCATTTCTTTTCCACTGATATTTCCCCATCCATGCTGGATATTTCCTTCATATGCAATCTCATCCAGAACTACCGGTTTTTTGTAACGGATCCGCCACTCATTTACCATCTCGGAGGACTTGTAAAGATCCTGTCTCTGAATGCTGCAGTGAGTGATCCACGGTCTTGTATAATCATAGAAACTCTTGCAATTGTGAATGGAACGAAGATGATTGTATACATCTTTTTCCTGGATAATAGCTGCGTAACGCTCCCAGTCCTCTGTTGTCTTTTTCGGGAAAAGATCGTACTCATTGGCAAGTGACCACCATACGTTTCTGTATGCACTTACTCTGGCAATGAGATATTTCCAGTAGAGATCATCACACTCTGCGCTCATCTCGCTGAATCCCCATCTGTCATATGGATGCATCACAATGATATCTGCCTGGATCCCAAGGTCCATCAGCTTCTTTATACAGTCATCAATGTGCTGGAAATGTTTTACATTAAATCTCTTGTGATCAAAATCATTGCCTGCTGCACAGCCAACATATTCCAGAAAATTCTCAGATGTCAGTACAGAGCTGTCCATCGGAGTTCCTTCATATGGATAGCTGATCGGCTCATTCAGGTTGTAGTCATAATGTTTCGGGAATACACAGAAACGGATCTTATTAAATGCACTGTCTGCCAGTGTCTCCAGTGTCTGTTTCTGAAGCTCCTCGCTCTGAAGTTCCCACACATAGCAGGTTGTTCCGATGGAATAATAAGGTTTTCCATCTTCATATGCCATATGATAGGTGTAGGATACACGGACCGGTCCGTGATTGCCCTCTGCTGCCGGTGTTACATGAAATGCACCTGTATACACTTCATCAGAAAAGCTTCCTTTGATCTCAAATGTATAATCACCTTCAAAAGATGGCATAAAACGTACACGGTAAATTCCGTCTCCATCATAGAAACCATCTACGGTTTTTGTCTCTTCTTTACCTTTAAAGGTTCCCTGAATTGCATAATCGGTAAACGGATTCCCTTCATGCTTACCTGGCATTTCAGCTTCAAAGGTTCCCCATTTTTCTACGGATTCTGTATATTTGCAAGTACTCATAAATCCTCCTCTTTCTTTCTGTAGTCATCCAGGCGGCTGTTCACGACCCGTTACGCTGCCTGCATCTGATATCAAGATTTAACTGCTCCGGCCATACCTTCCACGAAATATCTCTGGAAGATCAGATATACCACCATAACCGGAATAACGGAAACAAGTACACCTGCACACAGATAACCATAGTCTGTTCCGTGCTCACCTACGAATGTCATAATACCAACCGGTACTGTCTTCATGGCATTGTCGTTGATGATAACGCTGGCCAGAAGATACTCATTCCATGTGGAAAGGAAATCTGTGATAAACAGTGTTGCGATCGCCGGTTTTGCGATCGGCAGGATGATCTTGTAAAAAAGCTGCCACTTATTACATCCGTCGATACATGCAGCCTCATCAATATCTTTCGGAATTCCCAGCATAAATCCTCGCATGATCAGGATACAGTAGGAAATACCAAATCCGATATAAACATAAAATAATCCGAAATATGTATTCAGAAGATTCAATTTGCTGTAGATGATGTTGATCGGTACCAGTGCTGTCTGCATCGGAAGCATCATACCAATAAGGAAGAATACGAAGATACCTATACGGTGCTTGATATTCAGTCTTGTCAGTGCAAAGGAAGCCATAGCACCTACAAAAATACCAAGCGGTACCTTCAGGCAGGAAATGATCAGATCATTCTTCATATAAGTAAAAAGATTTCCCTTTGTAATGGCATTGGTAAAGTTATCCCAGGCAATTTCAGCAGGAAGCTGGAACAGACTCAGTCCGCTCATAAAATCCTTTTTGTGTTTCAATGCTGTTGCAACCAATGTAAAGATCGGAACGATCCAGATCAGTGCCAAAATTATCAGAAGTACGTACAGCAATATTTTTTTTGTGATTTTTTTTGTTTTTCCGTCCATTGTCTGCACCTCCTACTTTTCTTTTGCCGTGAAGGAAACATACGGAATGATCACCACAAGCATCATGACTACCATGACACAGGCAACTGCAGTTCCCATACCTACATTGTTATACTGGAATGTCTGAGAATACATATAGGTTGCCAGAACCTGTGTAGAGTTGTTTGGACCGCCTCCTGTAAGACCCTGTACAATATCGAAAACCTTCATAGCTGCTACGATCAGTGTTGCAAGAACCATGACAAATGTTTCTTTCATAAGCGGTACGGTAACACTGAAGAATTTACGGACCGGACCTGCACCATCAATGGTTGCTGCCTCAAGGACATCCGGGGATACTGCCTGAAGACCTGCCAGGAAAAGGATCATCGGCTGGCCGATCCCCTGCCACAGTGCTGCCGCAAAGATTGCATACAGGCTCACCTTCGGATCAGAGATCCAGGTCTGTTTGAAATTAATCCCAAGTACCTTGAAAAACTGATTGATAAATCCGATGTTCGGATTGTAGATCCATCTCCAGATGATCGCTACCGCGATTGGTGCGATAACGCAGGGAAAATAGAAAAATGCACGGAACACGGTACGTCCGCGGAACTGTTTGTTAAGAATGACCGCAAAGCCAAGAGAAACCGTCATCAGAAGTACAATCGTAAGTACGATCCAGACCAGGTTATTCTTCAACGCGATCATAAATGTTGCATCATTTGTAAAAAGATTAACATAGTTTGACAGACCTACAAACTCCTTCTCAGCAACACCGTTCCATTTAAACATACTGATAAACAGTGAGTAAAATACCGGTACCACAATTACGGAAAGGTAGATCACTGCTGCCGGTATAAGAAACGCATATGCCCCAAAATCAACTTTTCTTTTTTTCTTCATTCCGGATCACCTCCATTTTTACTGAAAAAAGCGGCCAAAGCCTGCGCTCTGGCCGCCCCGTTATGCTTTTATGATTATTTAGCCTGATATTCTTCAATTGCCTTCTGGATATTAGCTGCTGCATCTTCCGGTGTCATCTCGCCGTTTGCAACTGCATCCTGTGCATTAAAGAGAACATCTGCAACCTCTGTCGGGAATGCCTGGTCAGTGATCGTGAATGTACCGTTCTCATTAGATGTTTCAAGCATACCGTTTACGTTGACCTGCTCAGCCGGAGCTTCAGCGCCCTGTACAGGAAGCGGTACGTTATAGTACTCACCATACTCTGCAACATTCTCATCACTCTGATAGTAATCCATGAACTTCACGCATGCATCAAGTTCTTCATCAGAAAGATTAGCATTGAACTGTGTCATCTCTGCGAAAGCAGACATACGGTTGTCATCACCTGACGGGAATGCAAATACACCATAATTGTTAGGATCAAGATCATTCTGGATGAACTGTCCGTCATACCACTGTCCCTGGAGATCCATTGCACACTCTCCTGTACCCATTGCCATGATGGTATCGTTCGGATCAAGTGTAAGGAAACCATCCGGGAAGTATCCTGCGTCAACCCACTCTTTATATTTCTCAAAAGCCTGTACTACTGCATCGCAGTTCCAGCTCTCCTCAAATGTGTTCAGCTTGTCATGAAGCTCAGCACCTGCATAGTGCTCAACAAGAAGCTCAAACCATCTCATTACATGCCATCCGTTAAGTCCGGCTGTATCCATTGGTGTAACTCCGTTATCTTTCAGAGTCTTAAGAGCTGCTTCGAAATCCTCGAATGTAGTAGGAACTTCGATTCCGTTATCTTCAAAGATCTGTTTATTATAGTAAACACCAAGTGCATTGTAGCTTGTCGGATATCCGGAAAGCTTGTTTTCAAATGTACAGAGATTTAAAGAAGATTCTGTAAATTTGTCGTTCCATCCGTTATCTTTCGCATACTGTGTAAGATCATATGTCTTTCCATTCTCCTCATAGAAGCTTCCAAGACTGCCGCCCCAGTTAAACCACATACTTGGAAGTGTATCGGAAGAAGCTGCTACTTTGCATGCATCCTTGATTCCATCTGTGTCATAGAAAGAAGCTGTTACTTTAATATCCGGGTTTGCTTCGTTGAATGCCTCTACGATCGGCTCAACCGCGTTCTGTCTTGTGTTCAGTGTCCAGAAAGAAACCTCTGTTGCTGCACTTACGGAAGAAGCCATTCCGAATACCATTGTTCCTGCAAGTACTGCTGCCATTACCTTTTTAAAATTCATACCATGTCCTCCTTTAAACTTTTTCATGAATTTTGTTTAGTTTTTCGTTTAGTATGTCTCGTTTTTTGTTAAGTAAAAGATAGCATATTGTTTAGTAATTTTCAACTACATTTTATCTTTTCTATATTTTTTATAATTTTTCTTGATATTTTTTGTGTATTTTTACCATGTTTTATTATATTTCATTTGACCTCATTTAAACTTTTTTGAATTATTTTAAATTTATTCACACCATTTTTGTTTAACGAATCATTTTCATCCATTTATTAAATACTATTTTGGAGCTTTTTATCTAATATTTTCAGTCACTCAATAGCATATTCTGACATTCTCTTTTTCTTATTCCTTCTTTATTACGTACAAAAACCTGCGGTTTTTATAAAAGCCGCAGGTTTTTCCCATGTATTTTAAACTTTTTAACTTTCACATGCTTTCCGTGCATACTCCGTCTGCACCAGATCTTCATATGCCGCACGATCCGTCAACTCCCCTGCATCTTCCAGGATATCCTGCAGAAGCTCAAAGCTGTCTTTTTCAAAGATGAGATTCTCTTTCCATGTGTCCTGGTCATAATAACGTTTTACAATGGCAGTAATGGTTTCAAGATCTGTTTCTTTGAACTGCGGTGCGATCACTTCCGCGATTTCCTCTGGCGTATGACTCTGCACATAGTCCATTCCCTTCTGAAGTGCATCGGTAAATTTCTGGATGATCTCAGGATTTTCTTTCATGTAGCTTGCTTTTGCACTATAGGATGTATATGGTACATATCCGGATGCCTCTCCGAGAGATGCCACTACATAGCCCGCTCCTTCTTTTTCCAGAATAGTTGCAGATGGTTCGAATTCTACTGTATATGCCGCTGAATCATCACCTGTAAAAGCTGCTGCCGTGGAACCGAAATCAATACTCTGGTCAATGGTCAGATCCTTTTGCGGATCAATGCTGTTTTTCTTCAGTATATATTCAAATACCATTTCCGGCATTCCACCTGTCGCCTGTATTACAATGTAAATATTCGTCCGATAGTTGTTTTGCGGTTGTTTCTGCAGAGATATCTGATGTATCCGGCAGATAGTCTTTGACAAGCGCCGTAATTTCTTCTTTTGATTTTACGATTCTGTACGGCTTCAGCGAGTTTTCTGTGGATTCCAGAATCCCAAGACTTTTCGCCAGTTCAATATAGGGCAGAATACTCTGCTTTGTCTTTTTGAATCCAAGATCTGTGATGTGCTCAGACAGATACTTGGCAGATGTGTAGCCACGCTCATCCTCAGCGATCAGCTTCATTACGATAGCAATTATCGTATTTTCTCTGCGGTTCATTTCATCGGCAGGACTATATTGAATCAGATTGGATAGTCCATACTTTAAAGTAATTTCCGGCATTCCGTCCTCATCCACCACAATTTTTTCTATGAGCAGTTCAATATCTCTGCGGTCAAGCGTTCCCCCGGCAATGATCTTATCTACTACATCAAGAGCACTCCGTAATTCATCTTTTACATCCGGCGTTTCGATTGCTGCTTCATCCAGTTCCTTTAACTGCATTTCCAGACCATGAATCTGAGCAAACAAATCATTCTGCATGGAATCGTAAGTCTCATTGATCAAATTTTCATTTCCGTTAGCAACTGCCAGATCTTTTACTTTCTGTGTAAGTAAAACTTTCAGCTGATTCTTTCGGTCACCGATTTCTCTATGTAGTTCCTGTCGTTTTTCTTCGACTGTTTTTTTTTCTGCTTCAAAATCTTTCAAATCATAGGTAGCAATGACTTCACTGAGAGCATTTCTGCATAGTTTGATATAAGTCAGAACATCTTCCATTAAATCATCTTCTTCGATCAGATGAGCCTTGGAGCAATAACGCCTGCCTTTGGTGTTATATGTCGTACAGATATAATATTTTCGTTCCCTGCTGGATGTCTGACGCTTGATCGGTGTGAGACGGCTGCCACAGTCCTTACAATACAGACAGCTTCCAAAGGGATTGGGAATCTCTGAACCAAGCCACCGTCCACGGCTTCCACGATAATTCGTTCGGTTACGTTTTTCCTTTAATTCCTGCACCAGTGAAAAGGTAGCTCTGTCAATAATTGCCGGGTGATGACTCTCGAAAATACACTGTTCTTCCTTTGGAACACGTTTGTCCTTTCCATGAACAGTATTCCTTGCACGTTTTTTCAGCCGAAACGTTCCAATATAAAAATCATTGTCCAGAATTTCTTTTATCATGGCATCCGACCATTTGGAAGCAACCTGCCTTTTAGATAATCTTCCTTCTTCGATTTCACGTTCCCGCTGTATCATAGAAGGAGTCGGTGCGTTGTGCTCTGCCAGATACGTAGCGATTTTTCGATAACCGGAACCGGAAAGGTATAAATCATAAATCTTCCGGATATATTCCGCTTCTTTTGGCACAATCTCCAAAATCGTTTTATCTTCTGTATTGCGACGGTACCCAAACGGGGGTCTGGTGATCAAAGTTCCTTCTTTTTGCCGGGCTCCGATGGCACGTTTGATCTTTTTACTGGTATCTTTCACATACCTTTCATTAAACCATGTTTTTATACCAATGGTGTCATCACTGGAATCCATGGAATCATAGTTGTCATCAATGACAATCAAGTGTTTGCCACGCTCCTGGAACTCATCCAGAAGCAGAAGAACCTTTGCATTATGTCTGCCAAGACGGGAGAAGTCTTTGACGTATACGGTATCAATCTCTTGATCCAGATCTGCCATCATCTGCTGAAATCCAGGTCTGTCAAAAATATAGCCGGAAATTCCATCGTCTTCATACCAGCGGTCAATTTTTACGCCATGATCATTGGCATATTGACTGATGATCAGCTTCTGATTTTCTATGGAAACGTAATTTTTCTTATCATCATCTCGGGAGAGACGGACATATCCTGCATTCATAGCTGCCCCTTTCATTAATGTAAATTTAAATACTATACATTATGTAATATCGTTATATATTATGGGTAAGAAAAAGTATATAGTCAAATTGAAGGCATTTAAAATCATGAAATATTTGATATTGATGATAGATTGCGAAAACATGTGAGATTTGATATGATTTTAAGGAAATATTTAACCGAATCAAGTAAGTCCCCTGCTTCAATTGCGAAAAGAAATAAGCAGTGGGTAGGGACTTGCTTGTATCAGGATGAGTGCAAGCTCCTTCTGATAAACTGCGGAGCAGTTATTTGGTTATGAGCAAGTAGCAAAGCGGATTGCGAATATCCGCTTGACTAGATTTTGGAAATTTGACGGAGGTAGTTATGGCTTTTGATTTTAAGAAAGAATATAAAGAATTTTATATGCCGAAGAAAAAACCAGAGATTGTAAATGTCCCGAAGGTTAATTACATTGCAGTTAGAGGTAAAGGCAATCCAAACGAAGAAGGCGGTGCATATCAACAAGCGATTAGTGTTTTATATGCTGTTGCATACACATTAAAAATGAGTTACAAGACTGATTATAAAATTGAAGGCTTTTTTGAATATGTTGTTCCTCCATTGGAAGGCTTTTGGTGGCAGGATGATGTCGAAGGTGTAGATTATACAAATAAATCTGCTTTTAACTGGATTTCTGTCATTCGTCTGCCTGATTTCATTTCTAAAGCCGATTTTGACTGGGCGGTAGAAACAGCAACGAAAAAGAAGAAACTCGATTGTTCATCCGCAGAGTATCTTACGATTGATGAGGGATTATGCGTCCAAATTATGCACATAGGTTCTTTTGATGATGAGCCAGCAACCGTTGCTCTTATGGATACTTATGTAGAACAAAATGGGTATGTGAATGATATTAACAAAGATAGATTGCACCACGAGATTTATATGTCTGATGCAAGAAAGGTTGCTCCGGAAAAATGGAAAACTGTAATTAGACATCCGATCAAGAAAGCGTAAAATCGGTAGTTGAGGAGGTGGTTTTGTGATAAGTAAGTTAAGATACGGCAATACCAACACTTTCTTTATTCAAGGAATAAGTGGCGGTTTGCTTATTGATACCGATTTTGTGGGAACATTGCCGGCATTTTATAAAGCAATTAAAGAACACAGCATTAAAATTAGTGATATTTCTTATGTTTTGGCAACACACTACCATCCTGACCATATTGGTTTAATAAGCGAGCTGATGAAACAAGGAGTAAAACTTCTTCTAATCAATATACAGAAGTCATATATTCATTTTGCAGACGAGATTTTCAGAAGAGATAAGCGATTAGAGTATGAGCCAATCAACATTGATAATTCTGTAATTATCGACTGCAAAGATAGTCGGGAATTTCTTAAAAACATAGGTATTGAGGGAGAAATCATATCTACTCCAAGCCATAGTAAAGATAGCATATCCTTGATTTTAGATAATGGGATTTGTTTGGTGGGAGATTTAGAACCTATCGAATATCTTGATGCTTATGAAGGTAATAGTAAATTAAAAAGCGATTGGAACCTTGTTATGAACTATAATCCCAAAAGGATTTATTATGCTCATGCTAATGAAAAAATATTGTGATTGACAGCAATAACTTCAAGTTTATAAAATTAAGACAATCGGGATTTGGAGGTGATTTAAATGGAAAACAAAATTGTAGGTGCTATTTTCTGCTTCATGTCAGCAATTTTAATTTCTGCACGATATATTTCTGCTGCAATATTTATGAGTGGAGTAGTTTCTTGGGATGCCACTTTATTTGCAGCAGGTCTTGAATATGTAGGGCCTTTTTTACCAGTAGCGGCTGGTGTTGCATTTATTATTGGAATCCTGTTTCTGGGATATGGGCTGTATCAGGATATTAAAAAGATGAAGAAATAGAACAATTCAAGCTTGGTGAAATAAAGAAATTATTGGAGGGGAAAATATGGTTGGAAGAATTTATCACGTTGGATTAATTGTTTCTGATTTGGATCGCTCGATTGCTTTCTACAGAGATATTCTTGAACTTGAATTTCAGGGCGAAATCTTTATGGAAGGCGAAGAGACAGATAAAATGTTCCGTAAGGAAAATTGTAAAGCAAGGGTTGCATATTTGAATGGTTCGAAGGTTCTTGAAGCACCACCGGTTGAATTGATTCAGTTTGTAGACAGCAAAATCCATAAAGAACAATCAGACTTGTTTACGACATCTATCTCAGAAGTATGCTTTTACACGGATGACATTGATTCTGTATACAAAACCCTTATCGAAAATCATGTGGAGTGCTTGTCTGAACCGCAGTATTTTGATTTCAGGGCAGATGGATTTGGGGAAAGCAGAGCGTTTTATTTCAGAGATCCGGATGGAATCATTCTTGAGATGATGCAACCGTTATAAAAGGATACAAAATCGAAGTTTAACGCTTAACTAGGAGGAATAAACATGGCAAAAAAAGAAGAAAGATTTGAAACTATATTTAGAGATGGAAGTTCGCTTAAGGATGAAGGGGTTCGCCAAATTCTTGTAGATAAGGAGACTGGAGTTAATTATCTTTGTTGGAAATCTGGATACGGGGCTGGTATTACACCTCTTCTAGATTCTGAAGGAAAAGTCATAGTTACAAAGTAAGATTCCAGTTTGTTGAAATCATGATATATCATTCCAGTGATTTCTAACCATTGCTTTGATACCATTGTGAATATCGGCATCCGAGTTTCCATCCAGAAATGTGACAACCCGGAAACCACTATCCGTATATTTCTTACGTTCAGCTTCAAATTCTTCCTGTGAGGAGAAGTCACTGCGCCAGAGATAATACGTTGGTTTACGCAAGGCTATCACATCCTGTTAAATTTTCTATCATTATCATATAAAAAGTGGACAGTTTTCGTGTCTGTCCACTTTAAAATAATTTTATCATTCACGGTCTGAATGGCTTAACTGACCTCTTTTTGCCAATTCCAGTATTTTCGGTGGAATACGATCTACCAGACGTTGCAGATTTTCATAATCCGCCCTGAGAAATGAACGGAAATTATAAAAGATAAACAGTTTTTAAATTGGCAGAAATTAGGAGCCAACGAAGCAGATATCGAAAAAATCAAGAATCAATTCGTATCCATATTGCGTGATATAAAATCCAGTATGCAGAACAAAGAACTTACAAGTACTGTTGCTACAGCCGAATCCATAAAGACAATCCGAGATGCATTGCCTGATAAGCCAGCTTCTGATATTACAAGTGATGATGTGGCAAGTGCCGTTGCTTTTTATATGGGGCAGGCAACAGATCTAAATGATAAGGGACTTACAATGGTGCACGAATTGGCAAAATATATTTTTGATAACAGTGCGTCAGAGGAAAGATCCGATGATCGTTGATAAAAATATACCTTTCTTCAAATGTGGCATCGTTTAAATAATAGCATCGCCATGCTATTATTCAAACTCAGTTCTGCTCTTTCAGGAATCTCCTTTGCAGGCTTCCATCGCAGAATGCCGGGAGTTACAGGTAAATGTAGAGCAGAAGGATATTTCCGTTTAGTGCATTGGTCGTATATGAATTTCTTGCATGCTTCTTTGATT